>SMYQ01000001.1:0-33704 GCA_007050885.1 Candidatus Bathyarchaeota archaeon | reverse complement strand
TGGGGCCGCCCGGATTCGAACCGGGGACCTTCGCCATGTCAAGGCGACGTCATAACCGTCTAGACCACGGCCCCGCAACCATCTCGTTACGCTCCTTTCCGCCTCGCTCCAAGTCGCTACGAAATCGTTGACATTTATCTCGACTAAATTATGCAGTTTTTCTAAATTAAAAAGCTGTTGAAAGAGAGTGCCCGGCACACCCAAGGGTCGAAGTTCTTTCGCAAGGTTTCTCCCCAGAGCGGAACTCCACCCCGCGTTCTACGGGCACCCCAAGAAGCACCTAAGGTTGCTTCCTTCCGGACCTGGCCTGTTTCAGCACTCATGAGGCCACCGCAGTGCAGGGCTTCGACGTCCCGGATTCCAGGATGTCACCCCGCGCAGTGTACCCCTTCCCCCAGGCTTCGGCCCCACCAAGACGATTTGTGGACCCCTAAGGGACAGGGGACGTCAGCCCCCCAGCCTAGCCGGGCATAAACACTCCGCATTTGCGGTTTATAATGGTTCAGCCTGGCAATCTTTTTTAAGCTGGAAGCCACGGCATGGCATGCGGGCTGTAGTCCTCGCCGGTGGGGAGTCTTCGCGGTTCTGGCCGTTTAGCGGATGCCACAAGTCACTGCTTGAAATAATGGGTGAGCCCCTGATAGTGAGGACGATAAACAACTTCCCGAAGGAGATAGACGAAGTCGTTGTTGTCGAGCCTGCAAACGAATGCGTCAGCAAAGTCTTGAAGGAAAAAAAGCTGAACAAGGAAGTTCAGTTCCGCGTCCAGGAAAAGCCCCTGGGGATGTGGGACGCCATCATCACGGGTGCGGCCGACTATGGGGACGATGTGATAGTGGCTTCCGGCCACCAGTTCAGCCGCTTCGCCACGGACAAGCTGATGACGGGCGTTGGCACAAAGCTCCTGTTGTCCAAGCTCTCAAACGCCAAAGGATACGGTGTGGCCACAGTGAAGGGCGACTTTGTAGTAGGCATAGAAGAAAAACCGAAAAAATCCGAGTCGGACCTGATAGTCAATTCCATCTACCGTCTGAGCCACAAGTTCGTGAGCGCGCTGGAATCCTCGAAGGGGGACGACCACTATAAATTCGAGCGAGTGCTCTCCCGGTACCTGAAGGACCACCCGTCCGAGTTCGAAATTATCCCGAAGGAGGAACTTCCAAGTCTCAAGTATCCCTGGGATGCCCTTTCAGTCATGGAAAGACTTCTTGAAGAAGTCAAGACCAAGTCGCTCGGCGAAGTGTCTGAAAGCGCTTCAATAACAGGCGACGTTTTCATAGACCAGGGCGCGCGCATAATGGAGGGAGCTTTTGTTTCCGGCCCCGCTTACATAGGCAGGGGCGCTGTTGTGGGCACCTCATCACTGGTCCGCCAGAGCAGTGTGGAGATGGGCTCCGTAATTGGCTTCGGAAGCGAGGTGGCCCGCAGCCTGGTCGGCCCGGGTTGCGCGCTCCACCACTCATATATCGGGGATTCCGTGCTGGGCAAGAAAGTTTGGCTCGGCTTCGGAGTCGTGACGGCAAACCGCAGGTTCGACAAGAAAGAGGTTGTTGCCAGGGTCAAAAACAAAAAATGCCCGACGGGGCGCGGCCACCTCGGGTGCATCGTGGGCAACGGGACCAAGGTAGGCATAGGTTCAAGGATAATGCCCGGCATTCTGTTGGGTAAAGACGTGACGATAGGACCAAGCACATGTGTGGACAGCAATGTTCCCGACGGGAAGAGGGTCTACGTGGTCCAGAAAAAGGTGGTCAAGTGATAATCTGTTTTGGGGGAGGCAAGGGACTTAGCGCGACCGTCCGGGCGCTCCGGCTGAACGACAAGGACTTCGCCGCCGTCGTGGGCACGACTGACAACGGCGGGAGCACTGGCAGCCTCCGCGAGGAGTTTGGCATACCTGCTGTGGGCGACTTCAGGCGTGTCGTGGATGCGTTGTCGACGGGCACGCTGCCGGCGGTCATGGAGTCCCGGTACGATGGCCACGCCTTGGGAAACCTGGCGATTCTTGACCTGGTGAAGCGTCTGGGCTTCGGGAAGGGGCTGGAAAAATACAGAAAGGCCCTGGGCGTCCGCCAGCGGGTGGTCCCGCAGTTTTTGGAGCCCTGCGACCTCGTGGCGACGGTTTCCGGCCAGAAAGTATTCGGGGAATTCCAGGTGGACGATTCCAAGGGCGAAGTCGAGCGAATCTGGCTTGAACCCAAGCGGGAGCTGAACCCGGAGGTGCTTGAACTAGTGGATGAGGCTGACGTCTTCATTCTCGGACCGGGCAGCCTTTACACGAGCATTATACCCCACCTTGTACCTGACGGCCTGCCGCGCGCCCTTTCAAAAATACCCAACCGAATATTCGTAATGGGAATAACCAACGACCTGCCGATTGTTCACGGCTTCAAAGTTTCACGGTATGTCGGTGAAGTGGAGAAGCACCTGAAAGTTGACCACGTGATTGTCCAGTCGCCCGAGCGCGGGCTGCCAATCGACGTCCACGGCGGGCGGTTCATTCTCGGCGATGTTGCACACGATAACCACATACACAGCCCTGAAAAATTAGGTGATGTTCTTTGCAAACTCTTAAGGTAGCCCTCGACCTCGACCGCGTGATATTTGACACGAACACGTACTTCCATTCACTTGAGGACCGCCTCCACGAGGTCGGAAAAAGCTTCAAAGAAATCTTCAAGGACACACCCGGCCGGAAAAGCATTGACCACCTCTTCGACATTCTTAAGCGAGACTTCCATGAGGTGGAGATCCGGCAAATCCTTTTTGGCGATGCTGACAGTCATATGAGCAAGAAGATGAAGTCAATTGCCGCCTCCGTGATAGCAGTGGGTGGAGACATCTTCATAGTTTCTGTCGGCAACCGCTACCAGCTTGAAAAGCTTGTGGGGTTCCCCCACTCCAAAGTTTTCATAGTCAAGGGGGACGGCGACAAGGTCGAGAAGGCCGCAGCCATGGGCGTCGACCTGTTTGTGGATGACAAGGCCTCCGTCGTGAAAGAGCTCAGGGCGCGCGGCGTAAACGCCCTCCAGGCGCTCTGGTTTCTGGACGACGAGCACCAGAGGGACGCCCTCAGGGACGCCCTCAGGACTCCGGATGAGCTTGAAGAGCGGATAGTAAAACTATTAAATACCCGGAAGTAACGCGGGTGTGCTCGATATAAAAATTGACACTGTTAAAAAAACCATTGAGTCCCGTGGCTATGCCCGAGTAATCGTGCTTCTGCCGGCCGGTGTGATGGCTAGGGTGGGTGACCTGCTTGACGTCATCCCCGAACCTGTTTTTCTTTCCAACCCGTGCTACGGTGCCTGCGACGTCCCGGCACACCTCCTCGAAAAGTTCAAGGCGGATGCAATATTCAATTTCGGTCACAGCCGTCCCAAGGGCATACACTACCCAGGGAATGTCCACTTTTTTGAGGTTCAGGTGAAGGACGAAATCCCTGAATTTGTGCCGGACTTCAAGCGCGTCGGGCTTGTCTATGTCATACAGTACAAAGATACATTTGGGGGGTATGCAGAATTCCTCAAGAATTCAGGAAAAAAAGTTGTAAAGGGAGGCACTCCCGATTTTATGGCTACATACGATTCACAGGTTACTGGTTGCGATATAGGCGCTGCCAGGGAAGTAGCTGACGAAGTGGACGGATTCGTGGTCGTATCGGATGGTCTTTTCCACGCCAACGCCGTGGCTGCGCTTGGCAAGCCGACATTCAACTGGTTCGGCGAACGTGCTGAGGCGCCAAAGTTTCCGATGGCTGCCCTCTTCACCGCGAAGAAAATAGCCATCTTGACGGGCATAAAGCCGGGACAAAACTACCAGAAAGAAGCCAAAAGAGCCCAAAAAAAACTGGAAGAAATGGGCAAAGAAGTAATAATGGTTGCTGGCGACGTTATAACGCCCGAAATCAGTAATTTCAGTGTAGATTTTTGGATAACGGCCGCGTGTCCCCGCATTCCGGAGGATGCATATGTTTCTCCCTCTGCGCCAGTCCGGGAAGTCTTAAAGTATCTTTGAGGCACCCCCCACTCAATATATAAATACTTGGCGACCCCTTATTTTCTGTGGGAGTCAAAGTTGAGCTAGCAGATGTTGGCCGCGAGGTGCAGAATCTCGTGGCGAGCCTTAATTTCTATGTGAGTCTCAAACTCCCTGAAGTCGCGCGCATTCTGGGAGCTGACTACGACCCGAGCAACTTCCCGGGTGCCATCTACCGCAAGCGCGAAGGCTACACATTCCTCCTGTTCCGCAACGGCAAGTCGGTCCTCGCAGGAGTGAAGAGCTTTGACCAGATGCACGTAGCAATAGACAAGTTCAAGAAGGAAGCGAAGGAAAAACTGGGCATCAAAATCACCAAGGTGGACATCGAGATACAGAATCTCGTCCTCAGCCTAGACCTGCACGTCGAGATAAACCTAGAACATTTTGTCCACAAGGTATATGACAGCTACTATTCCCCCGAACTTTTCCCGGGCCTGACCTTCAAAATTTACGACCCGCCCGCAACATTTCTTATTTTCTCAAGCGGCAAATGCGTTTTGGTCGGTCTCAAGCGGGTTGAGGATGTGGACCGCGCCATTTCGAAACTTTGCGAAACGCTCAACGAGAGTGGCGCCATCCGCGGCGTCCGCAAGGACTAATTTTATTAACTGTTGCGCCTCCAGTCGATGTGGAAATAGAACTTAGAGTTGCAGAGATTCCCCCAACAAATCAAAACGATACGGGCCGGGGCATAGTCCGCATCGACTCGCGCAGCATGCGTGTCGCAGGAGTTTCTCCCGGCGACCCCGTCCTTATTCGCGGCCCAAAAAACACATTTGCCATTGTCGATACGGCTTACCCCAGTGATATAGGCCTTGGCATAATACGTATGGACGGCCTTATCCGTGCCAATTCGGGCGCTGCTATCGGCGAACGCGTCAGGGTTGCGCGCGCCAAGGCGCTCCCCGTCAAGAAGCTGGCAATTTCGCCTGTGGGCAATCTCAAGGTCCCCCCCATTGACCCGACGGCCATCACAAAACTTCTCAAAGGGCGTGTAATGACTGAAGGCGACTTCATTTCCCTGCGAACGTTGCCCAAGAGCGTACGAGACGACTACACGCATGACCTGGAAATAATAGTCCCGCTTTTCGGGCCCCAGGTGAAGTTCCGTGTCCAGTCTGTCGAGCCGGGAGGCTCCGTCCTGATAGACGATGCCACCGCCGTTTTGCTTGAGAAGTCAGAGGAAAAAGTGGTCCGCCGTCCGTTCGTCACATACGAGGATGTGGGAGGTATGGGGGGCCTCGTGACGAAAATCCGCGAGATAGTCGAGCTTCCGCTCAAGCATCCCGAGATATTCACACAGCTGGGAATCGAGCCACCCAAAGGTGTGCTGATGCATGGTCCCCCTGGCTGCGGCAAGACTCTTCTTGCCAAGGCGGTGGCCAACGAGACTCACGCGCACTTCATAAGCATAAACGGCCCCGAGATAGTAGGGAAATTCGCGGGCGAGGCAGAGGAAAAACTCCGCAGGATATTCGCAAATGCAGAAAAAAACGCGCCCGCGATAGTTTTCGTCGACGAGATAGATGCAATCGCCAGCAAGCGCGACGACCTCTATGGGATTGAGGGGCGCATAGTGGCACAGCTGCTCACGCTTATGGACGGCCTGAAGGACAGGGGTCAGGTGATTGTCCTCGCAGCCACGAACCGTCCGGATGTAATTGACGCGGCCCTCCGCCGCCCCGGCAGATTCGACCGGGAAATCGCAATAGGTGTCCCTGACCGGAAGGGGCGGAAAGAAGTATTGCAAATACACGTGAAGGGACTCCCTATCAAGGACGTGGACCTTGACAAGATTGCGGATCTCACGCCCGGCTTCACGGGCGCCGATCTGGCAGGCCTTGTAAAGGAGGCATCCCTGCTGGCGATCCGCCGCATCCTCCCCAAGATAGACCTGGACGACGAGATACCCTCTGAAGTGCTTAGCCAGATAAGGGTCACCATGAACGATTTTCTGGAAGCGCTCAAGGACGTGGAGCCCAGTGCACTTCGTGAAGTGCTTGTGGAGATTCCCAAGGTCAGGTGGACGGACGTCGGGGGCCTTGATGACGTGAAGCAGGAAATCCGCGAGAGCATTGAGCTGCCCATGACAAGCCCTGCAAAGTTCAGGAAGATGGGCATCGAGCCGCCGCGCGGCGTGCTTCTTTACGGCCCGCCCGGATGTGGCAAGACGCTCCTGGTTAAGGCGGCGGCGAATGAGGCCAACGCCAACTTTATTTCCGTTAAGGGACCGGAAGTCCTGAGCAAGTGGGTCGGTGAAAGTGAGAAGGCAGTCCGCAGCATATTCCGCAAGGCCCGCCAGCTCGCGCCATGCATAGTCTTCTTTGACGAGATTGATTCGATTGCTTCCACCCGCGGCATGGATTCCAACAAGGTTTCGGAGCGCGTCGTCAACCAGCTGCTCACGGAACTCGACGGCATCGAGAAACGCGAAGGCGTAATCTTTGTCGCTGCCACGAACCGCCCCGACCTGCTTGACGCAGCGCTCCTGCGTCCCGGCCGGATTGACCGGTTCGTCTATGTCCCGGCGCCAGATGCAGATTCCCGCCTCAAAGTCCTAAAGATTCACACAAAGTCCATGCCCCTCAAAGCTGTCGACCTCCGTGCGGTGACCAAGGCAACCGAGAACTTTGGGGGCGCCGACCTGGAAGCGGTGTGCCGCGAGGCTGCGATGTTCGCCATCCGCGAAAACCGGAGGGAAGTGACGGCAAAGGACTTCGAAGCGGCCGTCGAAAAAGTCGGTCCCAGCCTGGACGCGCGTGTCCTTGACGTCTATGCCGGTATCAAGAAAAGTTTCCGCATGCGGATGCCAAAAGAGGAACCCACCTACTTCAGATAGTGCTTTTATAATTCCTCTTCCATCTCTTTCAATGTCCCTGGACAGGTTCTTCAAGCCAAAGAGCGTTGCCGTCTTTGGTGCGAGCAGGACGCTCGAGAAGCCGGGTCGTGTCATGCTCCGTAACCTCCTATATGGCGGGTTCCAGGGCAAGGTATATCCTGTCAATCCCAATGTCGACGAGCTTGACAACCTCAAAGTCTATTCGGCGGGGGACTTCCCTGCTGCCGATCTGGGCATCTTCGTGGTGCCAGCGCCGATAGTGCCGAAGGTACTCGACCAAGCGGGCGACCGGCTCAAGGCTGCACTTGTCGTCTCAGGTGGCTTCGGCGAGGCTGGGCAGAAGGAACTTGACGAGGCCCTGATGAAGGCGGCGAAGAAGCACGACATCCGCATCTGGGGCCCCAACTGCCTGGGCGTGATGAACACACATGCCAGGGTCAACGCCACGTTCCTCCCGCTGTCGCGTCTTCCCATCCCGCCCGAAGGCAACGTGAGCATCCTCAGCCAGAGCGGTGCCACCGTCGCCTCGGTGCTCGACTGGGCAAGCACCATCAATTTGGGGGTCTCCAAGGTGGCCAGCTATGGCAACCAGCTCGACGTCTCGGATTGGGAAATACTTGACTATTTCCTTCACGACTCCGAAACGGACGTGATTGGCTTCTATGTCGAAGGGCTCAAGGACGGTCAGCAACTGCTGGAGGTCGCCCGTGAGGGCGGCAAGCCGGTGATAGTCCTGAAGGCTGGCAAGACCACTGCGGGCGTGAAGGCCGCCAAGAGCCACACGGGCGCCCTTGCTGGCGACTACCAGGTTTTCCACGGCGTGTCCCGCCAGATGGACTGGGGGATGGCACGCGACCCGGAGGAGTTCCTGCTCTCGCTCAAGGCCCGCAGCCGCTGGAAGCGCGACGTCCAGAACGTTGCGGTCGTCACATGCGGCGGCGGATTCGGCGTCATGGCAAGCGATGCCCTCGAGTCCAAGGGACTCAAACTGGCTGAACTGCACGAAACCAAGAAGTGCCTCGCCGGCAAATTCCCCAGGCGCGTTTGCCTTGACAATCCGGTCGACCTCACGGGCGACGCCACGCCGGAAATGTTCGCATGGGCGCTGGACGCACTCTCGGACGACCCGGCGGTCGACGCCATAGTCGTCATACTGCTTATGCAGCTGCCGCGACTGACCTCAAAAATAGTCGACGTGCTCCGCGGCTTCGCCCAGGGCAAAAAGCCGATAGTCGTCGTCTCCCCGCCGGGCACATATGCCAGCGGCATAAACTCGCTGATGGAAGACTTGCCCCTGGTCTCTTCACCCGAAAAAGCGGCAGGAGTGCTCTCAGTCCTGAGATGAAGCTATTCGACTTCAGATGAGTCCTTCAAGTGCTCAAGGTTGTATCTGATTTCATCTTCTGTAAGAGCAATCCTGCATGATGGGGGCGCATTTCGTTGAAGTTTGTAACTCCTTATGGAAGCAGATTCTTCTTCCACATATTGCTCGTTCGACATGCACTCAAGTTCGATGTTACTTTAAATACTTAATAGTGGCACTTATTCCTGGACATAACCGCCAAATATCAGGTCTTCTGGGCTCAGACCATTTCTAAGTGCATATTTGCAGGCCCTCAATGCTGACAAAGTCCGCGTTTCTTTGAGGAATTTTTTGTATTGCACGTCCATCTTATTTTTGGGGTCTCTTAAGTTTTCCAGCCCTTCACAGAGAATATTCAAAGTCCATTCCCACGTCATTTTTTCCAAGTTTTTTATGTCGGCTTTCCCAGTGTACACCAGGTCACCCAACGCTGCTAAATTGAACTCAGCGTTATTCTCAAGTGTCCTGAACAAGTTGTTATAGTTGATGAAAAAGCCATACAAAGTTGCTACCCCCTCATCCTTCTTGCGGTCTATTTTTTTCGGGTTGTCATACCTTATGAGTCCGTGTGCCAGTTCGTGGTAACCTGTTTCTGAAGAGAGAAAGTCAAGTTTATCTGTGGCCTTTGAGAGAAAGCCTTCAAGCCTCGTCGGTTCCAGCTTTCCGAAATACAGTTCGTTCAGCTCTATCCCCTCCGGCGACCCGTTCTTTCTTTCCCGGAATCGTGCATTGAGAAGCTCATCCAAAACCTTTGTGGTGACTTCCAAACCTTTGCCGTATTTGACTACGTCGTCGCCATAGTTTGAAAGTCTTTCCCAGACATTGGGTATCTGGAGGACTTGCCCCACTTTTATCACCATCCCTGTTATTTAAGTCCCTTTGGGAGCATATAATCGCTGAAAATCAGGTCTTCAGGCTTTGCGTTTTCCCTCACGACAGCCTTGTGGGCACCGAAAGCCTGGTTCAAGTATCTAAACTTGTTGGCAGAGTACCCCCTTTCTTCATCTGTTATTATGGGCATCCCCGCATGTGACTGCAGGTCTTTCATCAAGTATTCCTCCGCTTTTTTGATTGCTTCCTTTTCGTCTTTCAATTCAGTGTAAGCGAACCAGAATCTCTCGAGAAACATGACAACCCCCTCCTCCACAGTCCTGTCCCTGCCTTGGAGGTTTGCGTAATGCACCAACTTGTGCCCCACCTCGTGGTATATGTCCCTCAAGATGCTTTCAGCAAGCTTTTTGCCTTTGGGAGAACCCGCGGTCATGTACTCGTCTGCCGCCATCCCAATTGCATCCCCCAACCACTTTCCCTGGTACTTGTCCAGGTCCCGTTGAATTTCAGGAATTCCCGCCAGAGGAAATTCCGTCCATGTCGTATTTTCGTTTTCAACGACGGTTCTTACGGGCTGACCGGGGGTCGTGCTAAGGACTATCTCCGGGCTTTCCGAGTTGCATTCAGCAGACACATAAGACGTGGGTATTGCCTTTGCAACCACATACAAACCCTTGATGTACTTCTCCAGTTGTTCACCACCATACTGGTATAGCCTGTTAAGTACAGGATTGTCCGTCATGGTTTGAAAGTGGTAGTTTTCCTTTATAATCTTTTCAGTAGTAACATATAGCATAAATGCGCTGCCCGTGCCGTTCTTGCATGCTTGGGGCAATCGCACTCGCCGTGTCCACCACAATAGGTGCCGGCGTTCTGGGCCTCCCCAAGGCGCTTTACCTGGCAGGACCCACTGGCGTCCTCATCGGCGTCATAGTTGCCTTCTTTCTTTTCCTGTCGGCCATGATGCTCTCGGACATGCTCCAGCGCGAGAAAAAACCGGTGCAGCTGCCGGCGCTCCTGTCCAGAATCCTAGGCGAGAAATGGAAATACTTTGTCTACATGACGCTCATATTTTCGATGTATGGTGCGCTTTCTGCCTACTTAATCGGTTTTGGCAGCCAGCTCAACGCCCTGACGGGCACGCCGGACCTCTACAGTGGGATAGCGCTATTCGTGCTATGCGGTTATCTCGTGTATCGCGGGACAAAGGCCATCGAGCGAATCGACCTGCCCCTGGCCGCAGCCCTTGTCGTCTTCCTAGTACTCCTGTCGGGCGTGAACCTGACAAATTTTTCGGGGTTTGCCTTCACCACGCCAACAACGGCAAGCCTACTCACATTTACGGGAACCATGCTCTTCGCCCTCTTCGGGCTCAATGTCATCCCTGAAATCAACTTCCTCTCTAAGGGAAAAACGGCCAAGGTCTATGCCATCTCCACTCTGCTCTGTCTGGTTCTCTATCTTGGATTCGCCTTCACGACAGTGGGCGTCCTTGGCCCGGAAACGACAGACCTGGGAACAAGGGGCCTGGCGCTCCACTATGGCGGAATCTACAACCCCCTGATATCCCTTTTCACCATAACGGCTCTTTTCACGTCATTCCTCGGCATCGGCCTGGGCATGCGCCACATATACGAGTTTGACTTCAAGCTACCCCGCCTCATGTCGACACTTGCGGTCATGCTCCCGCCGCTCGCAGTGTTCTCGTGGTCAGGCACGCTCGGCTTCGGCTTCCTGGACATACTTGGTCTCGCTGGCGAACTGACGCTGCCGCTGTTCACGATAACGGTCTCGTATGCCTATCTCAGGGCGCTCCCAAAACTGAAACCAAAGACACCATACCCGGAAACGGCGGCTGTGCTGGCCGGGCTCTTCTATGCATTCGTATTCGTCTTCTCCGTCGTCGAGCTTATCTTGTGACGCGGTTCCGGAGGTCCTTCACGATAGCATCGCCGGAAAGCTTCCGGAATGGCTTGAGCAGCTCAACGAGGAATTCCCCAAGTGCACCCTTCAGGTCCGACGGGTGCAGTTTCTTTGCGAGAAAATCTTTCTCCAGAGATGCATAACTCATGTATTCCGTGTTGCCGCCATACTTCTCGCTCCGCCTCACCTCGAAGCGCCCGCCGAGCTGTGGTGCGAACGCCAGGTGTTTAACCCAGTCCAGAACGGGATTGTAGTCTGCCCCGTCGGGACAGAAAGCGGCCGCTGCCTTCTTGCGAATGTCCTCCTCGCTGTCCGTCAGGAAAACTGCACTCCCTTTGACGGATTTGCTCATTTTGAACGACTGCCACCTGCCTTCCTTGTCCTTCGGGACCGGCCACACGGGCGGCTTATGCAGTCCCAGCAGCATGTGGTTGTGCAGTGCCAGGGGCTTGTAACCTGCAACCTTCATGCCCACGTCCCTCGCGAGCATATGAACCTTCCGCTGGTCCATTCCTGCATGTGCAATATTGATGCCCTGGTGGAATATGTCGGCGGCCTGCATGAGCGGATATACAACCCATGCGGTCGGGACGCCCTCCTGTTCCTCGCGGCCCATTATGGTTATGCTGCGGAGCGAGCGGGACAGCGTCGTGGCTTTTCCCACTTGTATCACCGTTTCCCAGTACTTCGTGTCGTAGATGTCGGAAGCGAGCACGAAACGCGTTTTCTCAGGCTGCCCGCCTGACAGCTTGATGCCTGCCTCCACCGCCTTCTTGAAATAGTTTTTGGCGACTTTCCGGATAAAATCAACGTCGCCGCCAAGCTTGTGGTTTATCACGGTGTGGAAGTCAGCCATAAATACACTCGTTTCAACGCCCGCCTTCTGCAGGTCGGCGATTTTGAGCGCCGTCAGAAGCTGCCCAAGGTGAATCAGGCCGGAAATTTCATAGCCAATATAGTGGCGCAGTCGCACCCCTGCCTGTAGCTTTTCCCTGAGCTCTTTTGGAACCAGAAATTCTTCAGTCGGCGGCCCGGTGATCAGTCTAACCCTTTCCTCGACGTCCATTCCAGCTCTATACCCGTGTCTTTAAATCCTTCACTTCATGGGACCAAGCTTGGAGCTGAGTTCCTCTTTTATCTCTTCCATCTCCGTCAAGGTCGTTTCGAGCCGCTCAGTGAATTTGTCGTGGACGTCCTGAAGCTCAGTATGCATGCGTTCTATTTCCTCGACCCGTTCAATGACGGCGTCGAAGCGCTTTAGTTGCGAGACAATCTTATTGTAGTCCGAGAGCCTCACGAACATCTCAATACCCTTTGGAATAAGGTCTTCAGAGGTAACTTCTTCGTCTTCCACGCGTTTCATGCGTTCGTCTGATATTTCTTCCTCGACACTGTTCCTTATAGTGAGGAGGTCCTCTTTTGTTGGTTTTTCTTCCCCGAGTATCTTGCGGACTATTCCCATGCCCAGAAAAGCATCATCAGATTATAAGTTTTTACCTAGGAGTTACCATGCCGATTATGTACCCTAGAATGAGCACCAAAGACCAGGCATCCATCGGTGCAGAGGGCACATTTGTGGTCGTTACAGGCGTTACATCCACCTTTATTTCCACATTGTCGGTCACGTATGAATTGGAATTGCTGCTGACGCGGATAAATGTGTCAATGTCCGGCGAACTGTCGGTCACCCTTGCAGCCGCCACAGTCACCAGGAACTTCCTGACCTCGCCCTTGCCCATTTCGAACGTTTCGCTCTTCTCGCCGTCAATTTCAACGAAGGCAGAGTCCGGGATATAGCTCTGGTCCACCCACACAGTGTAGCTGTCCTGCTGGTTCTGCGGGTCCGCCACTATAAGCGTCAGCTTGAGCGTGTCGCCCAGGTTGGCGTCATAGGTGTCCTCCTCCGGACTCAGGGACATAAAGGTCTCCTTGGCGCAGACTCCGCCGAGGCATTTCAGTCCGCCGGTGCACTGCCCGTCGCCGCTGCAGGCCTGACCAACATTGCCTGTACATGTGTTGGAGACGCAGCTGAGCCCCTCGCCGCAGTCATTGCTGGTCGAGCAGCAGTCCGGGTCCGTGCCGATGCACGATGACGAGGAGCAGACGCCGTCGCTGCGCGTCGAGCATGCCGTGCATGATGCGGCAGCGTCGCACCATTCCGCGGCCTGGCAGTCGCTGTCGGATGTGCAGCAGTCAAGGTCGTAGCCGATGCACGAGATACTCGGACACAGCCCGTCGTCACTTATGTTGAGGCCAGCATATGTCGTGTCCGCTTCGGCACACCTGATGCATGCCCGCCTTGGAAGATAACAGTAGTGTGAGGCATTGCAGTCCCCATCCAGGTTGCATCCCTTGGGGTCAAAGCCGCCCTTCCCAATACTCTGGTACATACAGTAGCTGTCAGTCACATCTGACTTGCATTCAAACCACTCCGTGAGCGCCACAGGCTCGGGGTCGGCGCAAATGCCGTCACCGCAGTACTCTGAGTCGCATTCTCTGTCCTCCAGACATGTGTAGCCCAACTCCTTCTTTTCCCTGCAGAACAGGTTGCCGTCCGGGAAGCCCGTCGTGTAGTTGTCGCACCATTCGCCCTGGTTGCAGTCTCCGTCGTCAATGCAGCATCTTTCCGAGGAGAGGCAGCAGGCCCCTTTCTGGAAGTGCTTCCCCGTCGGGCAGCAGACGCCCGCCGAGCATGCGAAATCGGCCGGGTTGGAGGAATTGGTCCAGCACCACCAGTAGCCCGCGCAGCAGGTATTGCAGTCGGCAGACGCTTCACATTGCACAAGATTACCTGTTTTGTTGGTGCTGAAGTTGTAGGCCAGGTCGACCATTTCGACAGTGCCTGTGTAGTCAACAGGCACACCTGCCGTGCCGGTCAGCCAGGTGGCATTTTGCCAGGAACACGAATAAGTGTCTGTGTAGTCAAATTCATGGTACGTGCCGTCCGCCATTAAGTAGCTGCTTCCGTTTACGCGTTGCTGCGAATTGCGGCTGGCCTGGAGGTATGCCCTCACATTGGCGTCCACATCCCCGATATTCGTGACATTGGCTTTGAGACCGCAGGCTTTGCCGGCGGCACACTCTATTGCAGGAATTGTGATTGAACTGCTTACGGTGGCTTCCGACTTGTCCCAGCAGGTCGTCGACAATACTGCACAGGTGCAGGCGATTGTCACGTTGTTTTCGCCATATGCAAAGTTCGGTGCCAGTGCGGCCGTTACGTTCTGTCCTGTCGGAGCAGAGAAACTGTCACTCGCCCGTATGCCGTTGCTCTCCACAGATATATTGCAGCTGGTCGTCCCGCCGCACGGGCAATATGTCACGACATGGGCTGCTATAAGCGAGGTGTTTCCTTCCCACCACGCTTCCGTCAGTATTTCGGAGCAGCTGGTGTCAAATACCTTGCAGTTCCCGCTGCTGTCCAGCATTTCCGTGTTGGACGTGTCGGAATCGGAATCGCAGGGCGTCCCGCACGAGGCTTCAGTGTCATAGGTGAAGCTCACTGGCGGGACTCTGCAAAGCCAGGTGCCGTTTGAATATTTGTCAATGGCGATTCCATTCCCGAGGCAGGCACAGTCGTTTGCCTTGCTGTTTTCGGCAACGTAGTCCGAGCACTCCCTCCAGCCTCCGTCGAAACAGTAATCCAGGTCATTGTCCCCATCGACATCCAGGGAGTGGCTGGTATTCACAGCGCAGGAGTCGACCGTTCCGTTGGTGTCCTGGTCAAATGCACAGGTGCCTACCTGGCAGCAGACACTGCCATCCAGGTCTGCAGATATGCTTCCCAGGCTCGGGTCTGCGGGTGCCTGGTCTGAATAGTCAAGGCAGTTGTTTTCGGAGCATTCCCAGTCCCAGCTGCACGGGGTACCCTGGCTCTTGAAGCAGTTGCATTCATTCCCACCGCAGGTCGTGTTGGAGGTGCAGTCGCCGTCGGCCTCGGAGGTGCATGTGTACCCCACTGACTCGACTTCCCCGAAGGCATCACACCAGTAGTCGCAGGGGTAGACAATGCCGCCGTAACAGAGCTTGTCGACACCCGCGGTTTCATTGCACCAGTACTCGCTGCTGCTTATGCAGCAGTTCTTGTCCCCTCCGCCGCCCGTCCAGGTTCCCCCCTGGCTCGTGCATGCACCAGGACAGTCATCCACAACCTCCCGGTAGTCCTTGAATGTGCCGTTATAACAATAATAGGCTATTCCGCCTTCGTCCAGGTTCTTCGTGCAGTCATCCCCGCCCTCACAGCTGACCAGCGCTCCGGAGTCGCAGCCGTACTTCCTCCAGTTCTCCACGCCATATAGGTACTTGATTTCCTGTTCGGTGAGAACCCTGTTGTAGACGCGGACTTCCTCAACACCGCCTTTGAAGTATTCGGTTGACCCAGCATAACCCGTCCCGACGGCGAAATTGTCGCTGTCGCCATTCAGTTCCACAACGGCCGAGCTTCCATCAACGACCAGCCGCCCGTCGACATAGATTTTTCTGTCGCCGCCTCCCGCCCCGTCCCAGGTGCAGACCACATGGTACCATTTGTTGGTCGAAGCCACTGGACTGGAAGTCGTTGTGGTGGCATCCGAAGTGTCAGACCCGCCTGAGTTGTTGCCACGTATCCAACAAGTCACCTCGTCTGTGCCCGTGACGCCAACCCTGAAGGCCGCGCCCTCACCGACAAAGTAGTCTGCCCCGCTCATTTCGGTGATATTTATCCAGGCAGCAACCGTGAGCTGGTCCTCCGTCTCTACGACGCTGCCGCTGGAGAAGCTCACGTAGTCGCCGCTCCCGTCAAAGCCCAGGCCGCTGCCGCTCTTTCCAGGCCCCCAGGCCGTGTTGTCTTGGAGTGTGCCTGTCTTTGAAGCCTGGGAATAGTCGGCGGTCGTGCCTCCTGAATTTTCGTCCATCGGCAGGTATATGAGCACATCACTCTGCGGGTACTCAGGGAACTGCCGGTAAAGCACGGCCACTTCGTCGCCATTCAAAGAGCGCGTCCATATCATGACCTCATCCAAGTTCCCTGTGTAATAGCTTGAGCCGTAGCCCTTGCCGAATTTCAGCGACTCTGCAGAGTTCGCAAACGTCCAGCTGCCGACATTGGTAGGTGAACCTACCTGCACGCCGTTCTTGTAAGAATACACATACGGATGCTTATAGACAAAGACGAAATGCGCCCACTCGCCCTGAGTGTAACTTATCTGTGGGCTGCTCCGTTCGACGCTGCTGGAATCCCACATCGCGAGGTAGACCGAATCTGTTGTGGCTCTCAGGATGGTCCAGCCCCGCTTGTCTGTTGAGTAGTAGCTCTTGCTAAGCCATCGTATGTAGTTGGACATGGAGCCCGGCTTGGCCCAGAATGAAATCGTCATGTTCTGGCTCACATTCAGCAGCCCGCTATGTGGCACGTTGATATAGTCGCCCGCCCCGTCGAATGACATGGCGTTGCCAGAAACGACCTCCGACGAGGAAGTGACGATTGTCGTGTCCGCAAGCAGGTCGCCGACAAGCCCTATCTGCTCGTCGTCTGTCTTGTTTGTCCCGGGTGACTCGTCGAACTTGAAATAAGCTTCCATCCGGTCTTCCACGACGTCCTCGGCGATGAATTCTTCGCCCGATTCGCAGCAGCCCTCCTCAAGACTGCCGCCAATCCAGATGTCGCTGCCGTCTTCGCAGCTGACTATATTCTCGTCCTCGGGAGGAGGTGTCATGCTCCATCCGGAGGCCGTGCAGTAGTAGCTGCCCACCTTGGCACCCGTGTTGTGGTCCACGTCAGTGGTCTTGGTGTGCGGCGAGTTGCACGAGTATGCGGTGCCTAGGTTGCACAGGAAATTGGTGTCCCCTGCGTCCACATACGTCTCCGCGCCATCATTGCCGCAGCAGCTCGCGCTCGTCCAGACAAAGGCCGTGCAGCCGGAGCTGTCTTCACAGTAGGCCTCCGATGTGTCCCTGTCCGTGTATGCGCAACTCGAGGTGCAAATGTACTGGTTGTTCGGGCATTCGCCGGCGACAGTTTCGTCGCAGTTTGCGGCCGCACCACATTTCTGTTCGCAGGCACCGTTGCCTGTGCCGCCAAGCGTCTGCGTTTCCGCGCTGCACTTCACGCAGTTGCCGCCGTCGTCGTCCTTGCCCGGATACGTGCCGGTAGTGGCGCCGTTAGGGCAGCAGCCGCTGTCAGTGGTGGCAAGATACCCCGGCGGCACGCAGAGCGTCGCCGTGTCAGTGCATGACCCCTCATTGTCGTTCGGGTCTTCATCGGCCGTTATCTGTGAGGAGCTGCATTCCTCCTCGCCTATCTCGAGATAATATGTAGTCTCGGCGCTTGGCTTGGTGACAAAGGCGGACCATTGGATGGTCTCGCTGTGGTAGTCACCATTTGAGCCCTCGTTGGCGTCGACATTGTCGCAGCCGTTGTGAAGTCCCGTGTCATAGTAGCAGCCATTGGTGCCATAGACGCAGGCACCTGTCCCCGCGCCATCATTGTCGATTCTCCATCTGTGGTGGCCCGTATTGGAATATGTGTCAGGCGTTTCATCAGAAGTTTCCCAGTATGCCGTTATGGTCATGAATTCGTCCCCGGAGCCGCTTTGCGAGAGCGTGCAGTCTGCGATGAACGGGCCGTTCCATGTGTTGTCCCGGCACTGATAGCCCATGTTCTGGTTTGACACTCCATTGCCGCGGTCATTCCACATGGCATTTCCCAGGCAGGTCTCCTTGTCATACGTTGTCCCTGCTTCGTCAGCCCCGTATGGATATTCAGTCCCCGAACCGTCGCAGTCGTCCGGCGTCCCACCCGCAGAAATCTGGGTCACCCATGTGTCGGATGTTATGTCGTCGCAATACCGGCCGTCCCTCCTTGTGCATGCGCCGTCGATGGTCTCGCCGCTGGCACCGCATCCACTTATGCACCCATAAATCTCCCCGTCGAGGCAAAGCAACTTCCCACTCGTGTCGGTTGCATTATTTGGAACTGCTTCAGCATTGATACAGCAAGAGTTCCCGCTGCCCGGGTTCTCAAAGTCTTCCCCGCTGTCGTCCCCACAGCATGTGCCCGAAAGCCAGCTGTGACCACATCCCTGGCAGTAACCTGAGCCGTCATCTGGATTGAAGGAAAACTGTGAGATTGACGTGCCCTCTATGTTCGTGTATGTGGGGTCATCCGCGCGGCAGTATACGGTGTTAGACCCGCCACTGCAGCTGGCGCCGTTGATATTGCAGTTCACTGACGTGGCGGTGTTGGCCAGAGTGTCGCTCCCCTGGCAGTAGTAGCCGGAGGTGTCCGGCGTGGCGTCGTTGAGTTCGCAGGTTATCTGTGCGCTGCGGCTGTCGTGTGAGCAGTAGATTAGGTCCACGCTCGGAGTCAGGGTGTTTGTAGAACCGGAAAGTCCCGGGTTGGAGACTGTGATTTCGTCGACCATTGTTACACTCGTCCAAGTGCCTCCATGAGTTTCGTAGGAGTCATAGGCTTCAGTCCCAAGCTTCTGCTTGCCGCAGGTTATGAGGTCGATTGAACAGGAATATTCGTTGTTGCTGGCGCCCGTAAAGTCATAGTTCGAGGTGTATGCCCCGTCGGGGAACGGGGCCGAGAAGGAGCTTCCGCCGTAGTCTACGTCACCCATCCAGAAGTAGTCGTGTCCGGACAGGCTTATTGAGTAAGGGTCTGAGGGGTTGCCGAGGCCTGTCCCGCTGGGGCACTCTACATATACGCGTATATCGTCGCTGTTGTCATTGGGTGTCGTGCCTCCTGAATAGGTTATGGCATTTGCTATCGTGAGCGTGCCCCCATACTGGCCAGACACCGTGAAAGAGTCGCCATTGGTGCAGCTGCTCGTGGACCAGCTTCCCCCGGGACAGCACCAGACAGTCTTGTCGGCACCATCAACTTCATGATACCAGTTGCAGTTGTGGTGATAGAATGAATAATCGTCGCTGCTGTCCCTGTCCCTCAGGTAGCAGCTGCTGGGGAACGTTATGGTTGAAGTTACCGTCCCGCTCTGTCCCGAGCTGCTCGAAGTTCCATAATACAAATAGAAGTATGCCCAGTAATCGTCCCACTGGTATATGCCTCTCGCGCTGAACGACAATCCATTGTCGCTCGTGACACTGTGATACCAGTCCGCATCATATGTCCTGCACCTGAGTTCCAAGAAGTTGTCTTGTGGGGGTGAAGTATCATACCGGTCGGTTACCGTCCCGCTCCAGGACACTCCGGTGGTGCCTTTCTGGTAGTTGGTATTCAGGGAACTCACCGTCACGTCCTCATACTCGTCTATCACTATCACACAATACGGGTCGGAGTTCAGGTCATTCACGTCAGTGTAGTTGGCGCATATCTGGTACTTGCCGTAAGGCCATGCCATGTCTTCATAGTAGATTCTCATGTTGTTTCCGCTGTCATACGGGTCCCTTGACAGGATGTTGGATGGGTTGCCTGTGTCGCAGTCGCGGTACTGGTCGTCATAATACGTGGTTCCGGAAGCGGGTTCAAGGGCCCCGTAGTCCTTCACGACCCCGTCTGTGCAGGTGCCTCGGTTGCCGATTGTGGTCGGCGTGCATCCTGTGAAAAGGTCGTCATCCACGCAGTAAGTCACCTTGTAATCGCCCTCGCCACTTACAGTTGGAGTGGTCACCTGAGCCACCTGCGCTTCAGTCTGGTAATTGACGTAGTAAATTACGTAGTTCACGTATTCCGGCCAATACTTGTAGTGGCTCGGATGCCCGTCATAATTGTATGAGCTTGAGGCGCTGGTTATCTTGGTTTCGACCCACTGCCCGCTCTTGCAGCCTTCCCTGTTGCCATCGGTATCCGTGTCGCCGCGGTTACTGGCAGACTGCCAACTGCCCGAGTTGCAGTAAAGCACCGTGTCCCCGTTGCAGGCGTAGCTCCCGCTATTGTAGCATGTCCCGCTGAGGACGCAGTCCGTCGAGGCATCGCAGCAGGCGTTGTCGCCGCTGTCCGAGGTGCAGCCGGAGGTGCACACCCGGGTCCTGTAGACTTCGCCCCCGTCGTCCCCGCAGCACGAGGCGCCCATCCAAGTCCCGCCACACTGCGAGCAGGCCCCTGAATTTGAGTCGGTATTGTAGGCAGTCCCGCTCACACATGCAGTCTGTTTATCACCCTCACAATAGCTTTCGCTGCCGTCATTCCCGCAGCATGCCGTGCCCGTCCAGGTGTAGGCGGTGCACCCGGTGCTGCTCCCGTCGGTGCACCTCGCCGAGCTAGTGTCCCTGTCGTAAAGGGTGCCGCCTATCGACCCGTCGCTGCACGAAACGCCTTCAGCCCGGTTGGCCTGGGTTGGGCAGCACTGGCTTATGCCTGATGAGCAGTATGTAGACCCACTCGTGCCGTGTGACGCGCTGCTGGCTGTGCAGACTATGTTCCCATAATAGCAGGTGGTCCCCGTCCAGTACCCGTTCCCGTAAAGTGTTGTGGGCCCGTACTTTGTTCCGTCCAGGCAACGGGTGCAGGCCAGTGAGATCGCGATTGTCGGGTTGGCGCTATGATAATAAAAGTCGTCTGCGGTCGTGTCGTCCCCGCAGCAGTTCCCCCCTGTGCCTCCAGAAACACTTGTGAACCACTGCTTTCCGTAGCAGGTGCAGTCCGTGGATTTGGCGTCCCAGTTTATATTGTAGATGTTGACCCAGCCGCTGTATTCGACTTTTGTGCAGGAATATGGAGAAGGGCTGCTGCAACCACAGCCGTTCAAACATACACCTGGAAAAGAACCACTACACGATCCGCCGCCACAAGGGCACTCGTTAGGGAAGTCAATGCAATATGTGTTGCCCCCTGCGGAACCAGAGCAGGTAGAGCTCTTGTCGCAGTCCATTGTGTACGAATAAACCTGGGCCTGCCAGTCCCCTTCTACGTCACAATGACCAGTTATACTCCAATCGTATTGATAACCACAAGTACTTATTGCATTTTGACCATTTTGGGTATTACAAGGTGGAGACGTGCCGTTAAGGTATGACATAAACTGCATGCCTCCACTTCTCCAGGTGGTGGTGGGGTCCCTTACGACAACATAGGCGTATTCTCCAAAGGCCGTGGAAATGAGTAGGATGATAACTAAAGCATGCCTTAACGCCATTGGAATTGTGTAAATACCCACATATTTTAAGCTGACGGTTCTCTTGATTCCATGAAACATTTCGACATTTTGTTGGTTCTCCTTGTCGCATTATCAATTTTTTTTTTCGTTAGGAATTCTCCGCGCAGCGCGGGGGGACCATCTGCGCTCAAAATCTACGAAGGCGGGCGGGTTATCGATGGAAAGGCCGGGAAGGCAGAACTGGGATTCACAAACTTTTTCGACCAGGAAATTGAGTGCAACATCACAATTACTATCTACCAGCTCTGGACAGTCGTGTATGAGAACAGTTCCATTCTCTCATTCCCGCCGGGCGAGAGTCTGACAAACATTTCAATATTCCTCCCCGACGGCAGGAACAGGGTGATTGCGGATGCAAGGTGCTGAACTCTTCCTCTTCGTGCCGTCGCTATTGTTCTTTGCAACCACAGCATCCTACTTGGACTTCAGGTACAGGAAAATTCCCAATGCCCTGGTAGTGCGCATCCTGGCCGTCTCGGTTATTCTCAACTCCGTCTTTTTCTCCGATTTCACGAACTCGGGGAAAATGGGAATTTTTTTCGCGTTCGTAATTGTTTCAGCGCTGATATCCCTCCTCCTCTGGCTTGTTGACTTCTGGAAACCCGGCGACGTGAAGTTCTATACAGCCATGAGCACGCTTATCCACCCGACCAGTTCGTCGCAGTTCCTGACACCGCTCCTCTGTTTCCTCATCTTGTCCATAGCTGCCACAGTTCTCGAGGCACTCGTCACGAGAAAATTCGAGTTCCGCCCCCGGTTCAGTCCCGGCATGCTCTTGCCAGTCGTCATCTCGCCGTTCATGGCCTCTCTGGGTGTCAGTGCCTTCCCCATATTCTTTATGCTGTTCTTCTTAGGGCAGAAGCTGGAGAAACTTAAGGTGCCGATAGCTGCGGCAGCCCTGGTGGCCTTCCTGATGTCGCCTGCGCGGGCCCTCCAGGCCCTGGCGTCCACATTCATATTCTTCCTGGTCTCATCAATCCGGTTCAAGGGCCACCTGCCGTCGGCGCCGTTCATTTCCGCAAGTTTTATTTACCTTCTTGTCTGGGGTGGGATATGACCTCCGAATTCATAAAGCCGGATAAGAAAAGCGGAGTAGTCGTGGTCAAGATAAAGGCCGAGGTATTCCCGATTGACCTAGTCTATACCGCCGCCCATCGAGTCATGGAGAGGGCTTACGTAATTCTTGACGGTTCGCCCAGTGAAGAAGTCTATGCCATCCTAAAGCCGAGAAAATACAAGGGCGACCTGGAAGAGCTGGGCCGGATATTCTACGACGAGCTTATAGCCGCAGCGTTCCACACCGTTCAGTTCGTCCGAAACAAAGAGATGCGCGAAGCCCTGGTGGCGAGTCTTGCCGAAGGGAGGGTTGCTGCAGCCCCTGTAGTGGAGCAGGAAGAGCCCGAGGAAGACTTCGACGAGAAGGACATAGCTACCCTCTGGGAAGACAAATTTGGTGAGGGCAGTGAAGGGAGTAACAAAAAGAAAGGGTGAAACAGTTTTTCGAGTGAATCTAAGGTTCTACCCGGAAAAGCTTGTCAAACTCTGCTTCGGCAAAGGCGAGAAAGTAGGCGACTACCTGGTGTTCCAGGGGAAGTTCGACGAGAAGGAAGTATACGAAGGGTTCAACAGGATGTTGGAGGTGCTGACAAATTGATAGGCCCTGGCGATTTTGTGGACGAATACGTGGTCCTGCCTTTCCGCCAAGGCAAGCTTGAGGACAAGTTCCTGGTTACCACGGACGCGGGCAGCTGGGCCCTGCTCACAAATAGAGAGCTTGACCTGCTTAATGCGCACCGGGTGGAAACGGATGCCCGGTTATTCGCTTCATTGAGGGCCGCCGGAATAGTTGTGACGGAACAGGATTTTCCCGACGTGAAAGCCAGGATGAAGGACAGGCTCTGGCACCTCACCAAGGGGACTTCCCTGCATGTGCTGGCCGTGACCGACGACTGCAACTTCGCTTGCAAGTACTGCTACGCCAACACGAAGGGCAAACAAAAAATGAGCGTGGACACAGCCGAGAAAGTCGTTGATTTCGTAATGCAGTCTCCGGCAGAGACCGTGATAATTGAGTTCAGCGGCGGCGAGCCGCTCCTGAACTTTGAGGCAATCAAAGCAGCAGTCGAGAAGGCCAGGCCGATTGTTGAAAAGAACGGCAAGGGCCTGGGATTCGCCATGATACACAACGGCACAAACTGGGACGAGGAGAAGGTGCGGTTCTTCATGGACAACCATATCGGCGTGTGCTTCTCGCTCGACGGGCCCGAAGACCTGCACAATATCCACCGGCCTTACCGTGTGGGTGGCGGCAGCTACAAGGACGTGGTCAGGTGGATACGACGTTTCCAGCGGGAGGGATACCCGGGCCTGAATGCGCTCCCTGTGATAACCAGGCACTCCCTGTCGAGAGGCAAGGACATTGTCGACGAGTACCTGTCCCACGGCTTCAATATTGTCAGGTTCAAGTACCTCAGCTACTTCGGCAGGGCCCCGGCCCTGTGGAAAGAGATTGGATACACGCCTGAAGAGTTTGTGAAGGCATGGAAGGACGTTCTCGAATACATGTATGAGCTCAACAACAGGGGCATAGACGTCAAGGAGAACATCACCCAGGTGATGGCGCGGAAACTTTTTTCACGGCTAGACCCCGGATTCTGCGAACTCCAGATGCCCTGCGGTGCGGGCCTGAGCCAGTTGGCGTATGCGCCCGACGGCTCCGTATACACGTGCGACGAGGGGAGGATGTTCGAGGAGTTCAGGATAGGCGACGTTTCAATGAGCTATCCCCAAGTGATGAAGAGTTCCGTACTCCAGGGTCTGAGCATGTCGTCGAGCGGGCTGTTCAACCTCTGCGACTCCTGCGAGCTGAAGCCGTTCTGCGGCATCTGCCCCCTCGAGACTTACAACAGGACGGGCAGCATAGACGCGAAAATAGCATTCGACAGAAGGCACAAGATGCACCGCGAGATGCTTCGGTACCTTATCAAGCGTGCCTCCAAGGACGGCAAGTTCCGGCAGATGCTCGAAAACTGGGCAAGGTCAACGGAAAAAAGGCAGTTCTATTTCGGCGCGAAGGACATTTACTGACTTGCAGTTAAAGTTATATACAAATATGCTTACCTCATTCTGATGGTGGAGGAGAAAAAGGCCAAGAAGGGCCTCGCCGGAAAAATCGAGAAGCTCTTCAAGGACGAGAGCGCGTTCTTTGACAAAAACAAGTTGGTGACGGCCGCGTCATTGATTTCGGCAGTTTCTCTTTCAATGCTACCATCCCTGGCAGCCAATCCCACGGTGGGCTATTCGGATGCAACCGGGAAAATAACTGCCAGCCACACGTCCCACGGCTCCCACAGCACCCACGGCACCCACAGCACCCACAGCACACATGGTACCCATTCCACACACGGCACCCACGGCTCCCACAGCTCCCACGGCACCCACAGCTCCCACGGCTCCCACGGCACCCACAACAGTTGCTAGCCTGAAAAGGAAAATGATATAGTTTCTCTGTCCTGATAGGCACGTGGCAGCCGGAACAGTGAAACTTTCATTGTTTATACTTGTTCTTATTAGTGGGTGCGTACACAATCTTGTCCTCGGGGAATTCGGCGGCCAGAGGGTGGAATTCGTTTCAAGAATACCTGTTGACTTCTACATCGATGATGTCCTGGTCGGTTCCGGAAGCTCCGTCATGGTGAACAAATCGGATATCATGGATGGGGCTCTGATGTGGATTGACATAGAACCCGACGGGACATACGACATCTCCTACAAACTTTCCAAGGAGGACAGGAACAGACCAAAAATTTTCCTTGAGAACAGGAGTGCCGACTGCCTCAACAGGTACATCCGACCGGACCTTGTTTCCGGCTATCTCGAAAAAATAAAGTTTTCGTCCCCGGCCGCGTACGAAAGGGCCCACGCAACCTCGGCCTGGCTGAAAGAAAATCTGGGATTCGCATTCGACGAACGGAATTATAACAAACTTGATTTTTGGGCTTTGCCGGATGAGTTCTTGCGGATGGGTTCGGGGGATTGTGAGGACTGGACTGTCGCTTTCCTTTCCATAATGAAAAACGTGACGCCGGAGACCAAGTGCTGCGGCTTCGTGCGGGAAGGTGAGGTCGACGGCGACTACACCCTGGCCATGTGTGATTTTGGGGAAAGGTTCTCGGTATTCAGTCAAAGGCACGGCGATTACAGTGCATCATCGGTCGAGGAGGCCTTGGCTGGATACGCAGAATTCATGGGAATAAGCAGGGTCGACGTGTACTTTGCATTCGACGACGAAGAATGCGTCTTGTTCCATTCGTCTGATGAATTCTTCGAGTGGGTGGAAAACGCTTGAGCAACAGCCTACCTACGGTTTTATAGCTTGTTGGCCGATATATCCCCATGAACACTGTGGAGTGGCTCGGCCTCTCCCTTGCGAGCCATTGCAACCTTAGCTGCAAGTACTGCTTCATCAGCGCCTCGAGGGAGGGACGGCTTCTTGATTACGGCAGGGCTGAAAACTTCTTGAGTTTCTTTTCGGACTATGCCATCCCGCGGACCAAGATTCACTTCACTGGCGGCGAACCCACGTTGCACCCGAAAATCCTCGACATGGTGGACGTCGCGGAAGAAAACTACGTTGACCCCCATGTTTGGGTCGCTACAAACGGCGTGTTCCCTCACAGCAAGCTGAAAGGCTTTCTGAAGAGGGATGTCCTGTTGCATGTTACCTTCGAGGGCTTGCCGGATATCCACGACTTGGAAAGGCCTTTTCCGGATTTGAAGGGTTCCAGCGACTTTGTGTTGAAGACAATCAGGGATGTCGTTGCCGAAGACCCCGACAAGCTCGTCTTGCGCATGAATTACTCTAAAAACAAGGTCGGCAGGGAGGCGGAGATTGCTGATTTCCTGGCGTCCCTGGGCGTGAAAAATGTATCCCTGGGTGTGCTATACCCCCTCGGGAAAGGCTGCACCTACGCCCATGTTGATACCCTTGGGTGCTTCCGGCGCGTGCCCCTGTTTGAAAGGCTGCTGGAGGCCCGGGGACTTGACCTGAGGCTCTCGAAGACCGCCCCCACCAAGTCGCCCCGCTGGCCATCGTGCGGAGGTGGGACGGTCTCGTTCTTCCTGACGGTCGACGGGAAAATAGTCACATGCCAGAGTATACCCGTCGCCTCCGAGGCCGCCAAGGAGCACGAAATGTTCATAGTCGGGGAAGTCGATGGGGAAGTCAAAGTGGACGGGGAGCGACTAGAAAGGTTCCTGGAGTTCGCGGGTCATGTCCCGGAAAAATGCGCCGGCTGCTTTGCGAAAGACTATTGTGGGGGCTGCCCGTTGCAGAGGAAAGTCTCCAAAGGCAAGGTGACCTTTGAGGAAACTTACTGCAAGTCCGAGCGTGCCCTCATCAAGGCCCGCGGGTGGGTGTAGAAACATATAAAATGTCCGTAGTATAATTGTCTCAATGGAAAAGTACCTGCCCTGGGTTCTGGGCCTCTTGGTCATCGCGGGGGTTTTCTTTTTGTGGCCATCGGGCAGCCCTTCTTCCGACAACATAAAGGAACAGTTTGAAGCCAAGATTGAGCGGCTGACCCCTGTCTTCCTTGCGCAGATAGACTACCCGGTACCTGCCGAAGATTACATAACCATCGTTCTTTTGGGGTATCCTCTTGCCCGGGTGCCGGGAGTGGACTTTGAGCTGCAGGAGCCCAAGACCAAGGACGGGGAAGTCATTTATTGGTATTCCCTTGAGAGATGGAACGAAGCGCCAGACTTCAATTGTTCGGACTATTCAGGCATAGCATTCTGGAGATGCCTGTCCATAAAGCGTGAGGCGGGTGCCAGTCTCGATTACCTCTATGGGGAAGTGGATGGATTTGTGCCGCAGACCTATGAGGACGTTTATAGGAAGTACCTGCATTTTGAGGGCGTCCTCCGGCATAAAATGGCCGAAGGAGATGTCCATGCTGCAGCCTGTGAAAATTTTGCGCAGGTATACACGGCAGAGGTGCCAGAGGACCTGTGTGTCGCCCGCTACCGGGCGAGGTTACGGCAGCACTGCCTCGATGACAGTTCTGATTATGCGACCATAGTCATGCAGGAGCCGCAGACCATCCCTGATTTCACCTGTTATTACCTCTCTTATATTGACTATAAAGAGGATGTTCTCGGTATAACTGGGCAGTAGGGGGTTGCATGGACAGGAAACTCGATCTTAAGGTAGGTTACTCCTGCAACAACCTCTGCAGGCACTGCGTCCAGGGAAAGAAGCGTTACACCAAGCGCGACAAGGAACCCAAGGAGATATCGCAGGAGCTCGAGGAAGCTTTTTCGAGGGGCATAAGGGCGGTCGTATTCACGGGCGGCGAGCCGACGATAAGGGAGGACATAGTCAGGCAGGTAACCCTTGCCAAGGAGCTTGGCTATAAGTTCATCCAGGTCCAGACCAACGGCAGGATGTTCGCTTCCGGGAAGTTCGCAAAGCAGATGGTCGATGCAGGCATGAACGAGTTCTCGCCCGCACTTAACGGGCATGTCCCTGAGCTCCACGACTATCTTTCAAGCGTGCCCGGCTCTTGGAAGCAGACTGTCCAGGGCATCAAGAACGTCCGCCAGTACGATGTGGAAATAATCTCGAACACCGTGGTCACCAAGCCAAATTACCGTTTCATGCGGAACATATCCCAGCTTCTCGTTAAACTTGGCGTCAACCAATATCAGCTTGCGTTCGCGCATCCGGCAGGCAGGTCATGGGACAACTTCGATTCCATAGTCCCCTGGATTTCGCTGGCCGCGCCCTATATCCACAAAGGCCTTCAGGTCGGCATAGACGCCGACATAAAGGTTATGTCAGAGGCCATGCCCTTCTGCCTGATGGGCGGCTACGAGCGATACGTCTCGGAACTGTACATCCCACCGGCCGACGTCTATGAAGCGGACTTCCAGGTGAAGGAATGGGAAAAATGGCGGATGACCGAGGGAAAATGGAAAGGCGACTCCTGCAAGGAATGCGCATTCTTTGGC
Source organism: Candidatus Bathyarchaeota archaeon (assembly GCA_007050885.1). Next base: position 5,593 of record SMYQ01000001.1, on the reverse strand, counting down.
ATTTGCGAGGGACCCTGGAAGGAGTACGTCGAGAAACGCGGCTCAGAAGAATTTATTCCCGTCCCGGGCAAGCGTATTTCTGCCAACGAAGTGCTCAGGACTCAATGAATGTTATTATGTCTGACTCGACTTTCTTTTGGACGTCGATGTTATTCGTAATGGCGCTTGCATTCAATAGTTCGTAAAAGTAAAGAGCCCCCTCGGTAGCCAATGGATAATCCTCAAAGCTGCGCAATGCTTCTATTTCCTGGGCTGACAGGTCCTTGGGGCATACGCTCACTGTGAGTATTCCGCCCTCTTCAGTCCTGAAGAATAACCGGGCACACCTGCTGGTTGTTTTCTGTGCCATCGAAAAAGTCAGGTTTCCGATAGCCTGGCCCGGAGCGAATTTGTCGATAACGCTGGATGCATCCGAAGCATCAAGTCCGGGTCCCATGCCCCCGACGAAGTACCCAATCAAAAGACCAACAACCAGCGCCCCCATGGCCAAAAACACCTTTTCTTGGTCTATTTCAGTCACATTAGATTTATATTGGGTTATTTAATAACTTTTTCGATGAGGAATGCTTATCTCGAACTTACCAAAGCCTGTTCCCTAGACTGCATATTCTGTTCTCTGGGTGGTAACAAGAAGAGTTCACATAAGCTCAGTGACATGAAAGATTTCCTGAAAAGGTGCCGGGCAGAAGGCTACAAGAAACTGTTCATTACGGGCGGCGAGCCGCTTGTCTACGAAAAACTTGAGGAAGTCGTGACGTATGCTGTCGAGCTGGGGTTTGCGGAAGTGACCGTCCAGACCAACGGCATCTACATGACTAAGGAAAAGGCAAGGAGCCTCAAGTCAGCCGGGCTCGGCCAGGCAATTTTTTCAATCCACTCACACGACCCGGCCATGGAGGACGCCCTTATGAGTGGTGTGGGCATCCTCGAGAAGCAGCTCGGCGGCTTGATGAATGCCCACAATGTTGGATTAGACACACCCGTGACAGTGGTGATAGTCCAACAAAATTACAAGATGCTGCCTGATTTTATACGGTTCATGGTTGAAAAATACCCATTCGTTAGGCATTATACTTTCAACTTCGTGGACCCGGTCGGCAGGGCCCGAGACAATAAAGAAGTCGTGCCAAGGATTAGTCACATCGAGCCTTTCCTCATGCGGTCGCTCGCCTTCCTCGTAAACGAAGGGAAAACGTTCAGAATCGAAAGAGTTCCCCTCTGCTATATCTTGGAGTTTTCGGAGTACTCCACCGAGCTAAGGCGGATAGTTACAAAGGAAGCCAACACCATAATGAGGCGAGTCGAAAGGGTAAGTCACAATGATGACTACTTCAAAGAGCAATATGTTCGGGGCGATGCATGTTGCACTTGCTGGATAAAGGAAATTTGTCCGGGTGTTAAGAAAGGATATGCAGACCTGTATGGAACTGAAGAAATTTTCCCTGTATTCGTCAAGCCGGAGACCATAGTTAGCAGGGCGGGTGGGGACTGATGGAAGAGAAATTTCTCAAGAAGTCCATCGTCGTAACGGGGATGGGCTGCAACAGCAACTGCATATTCTGTCTGCAAGAAACCAGGAAACCCGCCTTTTTCCCGAGGGAGAAAATACTCAAAAAAATTGTTGAAGAGCGTACCAGGGGGGCGACCTGGCTGGTCATAACTGGTGGCGAGGCGTCGATTCACAAGGACTTCCTCGACTTTGTCCGGTTCGCCAAAGGCCTCGGCTTTGAGAGAATCCAGACGGTGAGCAACGGCCGTATGTTTTCCTCAAAGAAGTTCGCGACAAAGGCCAAGGTCGCAGGGCTCACAGAGTTGACAATAAGCTTCCACGGCTCGACGCCAGAGAAGCACGATGCGCTTACGCGCACTCCCGGGAGTTTCAAGGAAGCAACACAGGCAGCAATAAACTGCAGGGACCTGGGACTCCTCCTGAGTTTCAACACGGCCCTGAGCAGCCTGAACGTCCTCGACCTCGGGAATATAGTGAAGTATATCCATGCCGACATGGGCTTCAGGAGGTTCGACTACGACATAGTTGGCACCTCCCCGAATGGCCGCACCTGGCAGCACAAGTTGCTGCCGAAGCACGAGGACGTCAAGAAAGGACTGAAGGAAGCGTTCGACTATGCAGAAAGGAACCAGATAATTGTCTGGGTTACCCGGACGCCCATTCAGGATTTTTCGAGGGGATACGAGTACCACAAGGAACCGTGGGAAGTCATTACACATGACGTCATTTCGATGTGGCCAATGGTATGGAGGGACGAGAGAATCTGTGATCCCCTGAAGTGCGAATACTGTGAAGGCGGACCTTTCTGCGACCACATAAATGTTCTGAGGTCCCGGATGAAGGGTGCCAAGCTTTCTTACGTCACAGGAAGTGTTGACAAGGCTGCAAATGCGTCCAAGTTTTCAGAGAACTTCCTGATAGATGACCCGAGCCAGGCATCCGCAGTCGAGAAGCAGGGGATGAAGCCATTCATCCGCCCCGTATTCGATGGCATGAACCTCGGCCTGAAGCAGGCAGCCGAAAAGTTGGAAGCCGCCAAATCCGCGGGCCTGCCGTGCGAGCTGGAGTTCCGCGTGAACCACAAGAGCCTGGCCCGCCTGGATGACTTCAAAAAATTCGACAAGGTCTTTTCACCAACCAACCCATACCCCTATGTGAAGTACAGTTTCCACAACAGCAATATAATTATGGACACTTCCGGAGCTATGCTGAACCTTGAGAAAGGACTCAAAAGTGCCAGGGGCGAATGGATGAATGTTCCGCTCTGTATCCGCAAGGGAAGGGAAAAGGAGTACTGGGTGAACCTGGACGATTTTTCGGGCAGCGAACCACGTCCACGGGAGTTCGTGAACCGGATTGCAGCAGACCTCCGCGTCTACCCATGGGACTGTGACAAATGCATTATGAAACCCCGGTGCCCCGGATTTTTCGGTGACTATGTCAAGCTGTTCGGCTTTGACAAGGTCAAAGCATTTTCTCGTCCAAGAGGACGCCAAACCCGATAAGCACGGCGATTATCAACAGGTCAACGAGGATTCTCCATAAGGTAAGTCCGATGGGCTCCGTGAGCTCCTGTATGGTTTTCTCAACGGTCTCACCACCGTGGAGGACTTTCACGGTGAATTCTGCCAGCTTGGGAACAAAGTTAATTTTGCCAAAGACGTTCGTCGTGTAGTTTTCGATTGTCCCGTCAGAATAAGTTATAGTCACGGTCACGCCTTCCACGGGACCGCTTGATGTATTGACCAGAACTATGTATTCATCGTTGAAGGTTTCCACGCTGACCGTGAGATTCAGTTCTGCCTCTTCCTCTTCCTCCCCTTCCTCACCCAGCCCGGTTATCTTCACCGTGATGCACTTGCTGGAGCTGCCGACCTTCGCACATACGCTCGGGTTGAACACGTCAGCTTTCAGCGGGCAGAATGAAAGTATGGCCTGTAGTTGCTGGTTCACGCCAAGGCCATACGGGAAGTCGATGTCGGACAGCATGGTGTACGTCATCTCGCTGGTGCTGAAACCGGAGGCGGTAATGCTGGATATACTTGCTGATGCGGAGCCCGTGTTCTTTATTGTAAATGTCACGTCCGCACAGTCATCCACGTCCACACTCTTGGATGTCGGGGCAGTTATTGTCACGACTGCGGTGCCAATCAGCCCGGTGGTGGTCTGCGTACCTGTGTCGTCGACGACCGTGTCCGAGGTTATTGTGACCTTGTCCACCCAGAAGCCGGTTCCCGTGCCAATATTGTCCAGCAGGTCGTTGCTGCCGCTGACCACGAAGTTGTATTCATCCACACCGGCAGACGCGCATTTCTCCTCGACCCAGCTGCTGTCGCAGTCCCCGCTGCCCACGTCATACTCGTCGCAAATCTTGAGGCACATCTTCTCCGAGCTGCCCATGGACCGTTCACCCCGCACGATAATGCTGTCGGGGTCGTCGGTCGTGTTCAGACCATATATGTAGGAGGTTGCATAGACGTACTGGACCGCATTCGACGGCTGTGCTGTGAGGTACCGCAGCCGGACATACTTGAGGCTCGTGGAAGAAGCGTTCGCTTGGACGTACCATTCGTCAACATCCACATTAGGAGTTTTGAGCTTGACCGAATAAGTCGTGGCATCCGTTTGGTTCGTTCCTGTTTGGGTGTCGGTTATCTGCTGGCTGTTCCTCAACCCAGTCCCGCTCGTGAAGTCGTTGTCCCAGTAGACCTTCAGGGTACCCGTGATGGAACTGAACCACTTGCCCGAAACAGTTATGGTCTGGGAACCGTGGCGCAATATCCCTATGGAACTTTCCCTCTTGTTTCCAGTGATGTCAACCGAAGTTATTTGCACAACATAAGTCTGGTTATACCCCGAAAGGCTGGCATTCAGCCACAGGGTTTGGTTGGGATAATTTATACCCGTAGCTTCACCATATGCCTGAAGCAGGGTGTCCTGCCAAAGCGTGGCGTTCATCCAGCTCAGTTTGGCATCGTCAGTCGACAAGGACCGTATGGACAGATTCAGGGGCACGGTGGCGAAGTCCTGTATGTTGTTTCCTGGGGCCGTGTTGATTATCTCGGTGTCAGGCGGGTTGGCATTGTAGACGGTCATGTTGCCCACGGTATAATTGCCGCTGATTTTGCCTGTATAATCCTGGGCCGTGATGTTGAGCCTGATGAGGGCGGGCGGTATCCCCACCACGTCAGTGACCGTCATGGTCACCGTGTATATTTGGTAAGCGCCCGTCTCGTCAAGAGTGAAACCCGAGACTGCCGGGAAAAAGCTGGAGTGGTTCGTGTAAACCCTAAACAGGTTTATTTCCGAATCCTCGGTTACATTTACTGTTACGTTGAATGCCACAGTGGAAGATATGGCCACCGGTCCTGTTGCGTCATTTATACTCGGCCACTGTGAATCGACATACATCGTGAGATCGCGGGTCGGGAACGTCAGCGGCAAAGCCGTGTCCCACTGGGGGTAGATGCTGCAGTAGTATTTCCCGTCAGCGGTCGTGTTGGCTATCCGGAAGCTGCGGTTCGAGAACTTTGTCACAGTCATGTACTTCGAGTAAGTGGCGTTCTGGCACTTGAAGCCAAAGCTGTTCAGCGTATCCGTGCCGTTGTAAATGAATCCCGTGACATTGAAGTCTATTCTGAAGGTTTCCGACGAATTCAGTGCAATCCACCCAGAACCGGAAGTGACGTTGGTCCAGAAGCCCGTGAACCAACCCATCCGCGGAGTTGACAGGCTCAGGCCGTAAGTGCGGATTGTCCCATTGTCAAGGGCGACGCTCACTTCGTTCCCGAAGGAGGAATAGCTTCCCTGCGGCAGGTTCAGCACACCAGCAATATTTCCCACCAGTGAGAAAACGGCGCTCTTGAACTTCTCCCAGAGCGAGTCGTCATCCACGTCCCCTGTGGGTGAATCCACGATTTCAGTGAAATTGGATGAATGGTACACCTGCCTGGCCTCGAACATGCGGGTCATCCATTCACCCGTCAGGACGAAGGACGAATTTGCCGTGAAATATTTTGGTGTCGCGAAGGCCTTGTGCGTTCCGTTCCACAGGTAAAGGTTGTCGGACATCACGACGTCCCG
>SMYQ01000135.1 GCA_007050885.1 Candidatus Bathyarchaeota archaeon | reverse complement strand
AAGATGCCGTACATCCTGAGGGACTTCAGGTGTATCAGGACACTCAAGAGAATAGACTATGCAGTGGTTGATTTGGCACTTGTATGCTGATAGCGCTTGAGCGGGACATGCTTCCACACATTTAGTACAATCGCCACACATATCGTCAAGGAGTGGCTTATCTGCCTTTAATTCCGCATTAGTTAGCACAGCTATGAGATTTACGCGGGGTCCATGTTGCGGTGTAATTAGTAATGTGTTTTTTCCCTGCCAACCCAGCCCACATTGAACAGCAATAGGTTTCAGTGGAATCCCTACAGAATATTTGGCCTCAAACCCATTTTGTTGTAGGAAGTCAATAATCCTCCAAGCCTTGTTCTTCATAATTTCATACGTAAGAAAATATCCATGGAATGGATCAACAGACGACCCTTCCCCCAAATGAACGGAACGGGGTGCTATAACATTGAGGTTGAAAATTTGATCCCACAGGTGAAAGGCCATGATAATTATAGATCTGACCGAAGGAAGCTCCTCATCCGGACGTTGTAGCAGTCGGACCTGTCCTATCCAACCATGGGGAAGGTTCTCCAGCTTATCTGGATGAGTAATTCCAACGGCAGCGAATCCCACATCGTGTGCGAGCTGTTTAACTTGCTCTGTTAGTGTACTCATCAATATCTCGTCCTTTATTTACCAATCAATGCGCTGAATCCGTTTCAAGTGAACAGCACGAGATTTGTGCTGCTGTGCATGTAACCAGGCTCGACGTTGAACGCTATTTGGAACCCAACTTCTTACATCTCTTCCTACATCATCACTTGTGACGAGTGAGGTATTCGGAACCATAATACCTGTAGAAGCGCTGGATAGGAGGCGCCTGCTTGCTCGCCGAATTCTGCCAAGGATGCTTCGTTTTCCATGAGGGTGTAATGCTTTCATATTTACCACCTACTGGTCAGTTGACTCGGTGCAGCATATCCTTTCTACCGTCAAACGACGGAAGGCCATTAGAACACCAAATTCACTAGCGAAAAAATAGCGGACGTGAGATTGTCAGGTCATAGCCGGAATAGCATGGCGCTGCTTAATCTCTAATGGGATATGCACATATAACTGTAAAAACGGCATCAAAGACGAAAGCAATTTACTTTCGGCTTTTTGCAGGTGCTCTTGAAACGTCGTACGCGGAATTCTCTTTTTAGCGGCTATGTCTTTCACGTTGGTCTGCCGCGGAAAATCATAATAGCCATTGGAGTGCGCTGTGACCAGTGCTGCAAGTTGTTTCTCTGTTAGGCCTGAAAATAAGGCATCCGCGGTAAGGGCTAGTGAGCTGGAAATTACTCCCTCAAAGGGGGCTTTCCGAATGATCTCATATTGGTAGCCTTTTTCATCAAACCGTTGGAAGAGTCGGTCAATATCCTCATGTTGAAAGACGATGGTCCGATAATATTCCCAGCCCTCATCATGTACAACCGGTAACAGATGAAGAAGCTTAAGCTCATCAATCAGTTCCGATATGGTTCCCTCATACTGGCACGAGCACTGTTTTACAATAAGGTGAATCCGCCCCTTTTCATAGGTTTGTTCCATAATTCCCTGTAACTGTGCCAGCTCCTCCATGACCTGTGCTTCACTATCCTGGCTTACAGAAACAATTTCAATCACGTCATGATCGCCATTGCACCAAAAATACATCTTCAGCGAGGGGAACCTTCGAGAGAAATTGCCATAGGGACAATCATGAATTACTTTGAAGACTAGTTCAAACAACGGCATTATGATGGCCTCATTCGTCACTATCGTGACGGTCCTAATATAAATTCACCCGTCATATGACGGGTGTGGTTAAGCACGTTTGAAAAACGCCTTTTCTATTTGCTGAGGATGGTTTTGAACTCATCACAGAGCTTGGCGTTACGGAGGAGAACTCCGATATTTGCCACTAAATCTGAGAGGTAATTAATTTCCCAAAGATCTGCTTCGCGGAAGATACCAGAAATGCCCTCGTTTTCTGGGGCTTTTCGCCACAATTCCATCCGAATGCCATCAAGCTGTTCAAAGAACTGTCCCATCAGCTTCTTGAAGCCTGCAGGATCCTTGAGCTCTACTTCTAATAATTCTGGCAAGAGAACGCTAAGGCGTTTGATAATCCGTTCGCCTTTCTCCTTCTCCCACCACTTCTCTTTTTGCCTGTCTTCTCCGAGTACGAAGATGTTTGCGGTGCGGCAGAACAACTTCTCGGTCAAGCGGCTATCGTGTGGCTTTCGGTGTCCACACTCCATAATTAGCCCTGCATTCTCAAGGGCTTCAAGGTGCCGGTAGACCGTTTTGATGGTTTTATCATACGTTTCTTTGCTCGGATTAAAGTACAAGGCGTGAACTTCTTTTACCGTGAGATTCTTCCCAATCATAGCCTTGATGATATCACTATATTCCTTAGCCACAGCTTCCTGCTCCTCTGATAAGAAAATGATGGGTTCGGGGCGGGCTGTGAGAAAATCATCATAATCCTTTGGTTTCTCTTTCTCTATATGACCCATATTACATCTATCCTGTGGGTAATTTACACGATCTTCTATGTTAGTTTTCAATTTAACATTGTCATGAACGGTAATATTAATATACCGGTTCGACATAATGATGACATAGTGTGACATCATAATGACACTGAGCGTCAATAAGATGAGTATCGGGTCAATCAGCTGCAACCTTGCAGACGATCAAAAGCGAAACTGCACATTCACGCCAAGAGGTGAGGTAGAAATGACACCCAAATCCAAAGGTGAGAACTGTAATGAACCTCACATTAACCTTGAGGAAGAAAATCACCGCAAGAATCGCATATTTGAATCATATATTCGGGAGCGAGTTCTTTAAGCCTGAAAGAACAACGCCACCAGAATCCGAGCAATTATCATCAGGCTCGATTAAGGTCGATTGTTGTTCGCAGGCCTAAGAACTCATTTGAATATTCGCGGATGCCTGCGAAACTGATATCGGGAAATCTCACTAGCGAACCACGATAGAGCGCGAAGGCGAGAGCCTC
>SMYQ01000040.1 GCA_007050885.1 Candidatus Bathyarchaeota archaeon | reverse complement strand
TCAATTAGAAGGAATGTATGGCGGTGATACTTCTAGAAAGGAGACCTTGATTGATCATGGATTCAGACTAAAATCAGCTAAAGATAATAGACCACTATCCTTCAAAGAATTCAATGCAAAGATTGGCCTAGTCATATACATGTCTGCCACACCTTCACCATATGAAATCAACATTAGTAAAAGAATAGTTGAACAGATCATTAGACCTACTGGACTAGTGGACCCTGAAGTAATAGTAAGACCAGCAAAAGGTCAAGTTCAAAACCTAATTACTGAAATTAAGAATCGAGTAAAAAAGAAAGAAAAATGTCTAGTCACTACACTGACAAAAAAAATGGCCGAAAATCTATCTGAATTTCTACAAGAGACAGGTATAAACGTACATTATTTGCATTCTGAAATTGACACTCTTGACAGAGTTGAAATTCTCAAAGATCTTCGCATGGGTGTATATGATGCTATTATTGGCGTCAACCTTCTTAGAGAGGGACTTGACCTCCCAGAAGTATCACTTGTTGGCATTTTAGATGCTGATAGTGAAGGTTTTCTCCGCTCTGGGACTTCCTTAATTCAGACTATCGGTCGAGCCTCCAGAAATGCATCTGGCCAAGTAATCATGTATGCAGATAATGTGACTGGATCTATGAAAAGAGCAATAGATGAGACTAAGCGGAGGCGTGCAATCCAGTTGGAATACAATGAAAAATATGGGATCGTCCCCGAGACAATAAGAAAAGAAGTTAAGACAATATTGGCAATGTCAATACAGCAAGAGCCGATTAATAATGCGCGAGCAATAGCCAAAAGATTGAGCATTCCCAAGAAACAATACAGATCAAGACACGAGCTTTCAGCAATAATAGCGGGATTAGAAGAGGAGATGTTCGAGTCAGCGAGAAAATTAGAATTTGAAAAAGCTGCTATGATACGAGATCAAATTCGAATACTACAAAGTGGTGAAAAGGCTTAACTGGTAATATCATTGTAAAGGGAGCTAAACAAAATAATCTCAAAAATATCACAGTAGAAATTCCTAGGAATCGTATTGTTGTAATAACTGGATTAAGTGGGTCTGGAAAATCCTCCCTGGCATTTGATACAATATATGCTGAGGGTCAACGCCGTTATATAGAATCATTATCAGCATACGCAAGGCAATTTCTAGGACAACTTAGCAAGCCTGACGTAGACTATATAGAAAATCTCTCACCCGCAATTGCAATTGAACAACGAACCGCTAGTGCTAATCCTAGATCAACGGTGGCCACAGCAACCGAGATACACGATTATCTCAGACTTTTGTTTGCAAGAATTGGAATTCCACATTGTTACATCTGCGGTAATAAAATCGCCAAGCAGACAGTCGAACAAATAGTAGATTCTCTTACGAGTCAATGTAGTCAGCAAACAGTTAAGATTCTTGCACCTATTGTACGAGGAAGAAAAGGGGAATACAAAGATCTACTTGGAGATCTAAAACTCAAAGGTTTCATTATGGCAAGAATTGATGGAAGAGAGGTAAGAACCGAACAGCAAATCAAACTTGAAAGGTATAAGAAACATACTATTGAGGCTGTCGTCGACAATGTCAAATTAACAAAGCACGAGAAATCCAGAATTGCGGAGTCGATCCAAACAGCGATAGAACTCTCTGGAGGGATTGTAGTTGTTAAAACCAAAAGTTCAGAGCTTGCATTCAGTGAAAAACTTGCATGCCCAAAATGTGGAGTCAGTATAGAAGAACTTGAACCTAGAACATTTTCTTTCAATAGTCCATACGGTGCTTGTGATGAATGTACTGGTCTAGGTGTTAAGATACGGATAGACCCAGAATTAGTACTTCCAGATAAAAATAGATCCATATCCGATGGGGCGATCAAACCATTCTTTGGTCCTGTTGATGGATGGGTACTCTCTCAATTCAGACCGATCGCGAGAAGACATGGAATAGAATTTAACAAACCAGTTAAAAACTTCACGAAAGGACAGCTCAACATCATACTATATGGTACCCAAAATGACCAATGGGATCAATCCTTTGAAGGTATAGTCAATATGCTTGAAAGAAGGTATAGAGAAACTCGCTCAGATTCTATGAAAGATTGGTATCGGAGATTTATGAGTGAAAGTCTCTGTCCTAAATGTAAAGGAGACCGGCTTAAACCACAATTTCTTGCCGTTAAAATCGTTGGAAAATCTATTGCTGAAGTAACAAAGATGTCAATCGCTGATGCGATTAATTATCTTTCCACTCTGAATCTTAAAGAAAGAGAGAAATTCATCGCATCAAGAATACTAAAGGAACTAAATCAAAGACTTAGATTCCTAAATGATGTTGGTCTAGGATATCTTACTCTTGATAGAAGAATGAGTTCACTTTCAGGAGGAGAAGCTCAAAGGACTCAGTTGGCAACTCAAATTGGTTCAGGTCTAACAGGGGTTCTCTATGTTTTGGACGAACCAAGTATAGGACTACACCAAAAAGATAACAGACGTCTATTGAGAACTCTTAGAAAAATGAGAGACTTAGGTAATACAATACTAGTTGTGGAACATGATGAAGAGACAATCCTAGAATCCGATTATGTAATCGATCTAGGCCCGGGAGCTGGCAGACATGGAGGCCATATTGTGGCTACCGGTACACCAGAGCAGATAATGAAAAACAGTCAATCTCTTACTGGAAAATATTTGAGACATCAACTGACAATCCCAATTCCCTCCATTAGGCGCAATGGAAATGGTAAATCACTGACTGTATTACGGGCGTCTGAAAACAATCTAAAGAACCTTAATGTAACAATACCTTTAGGTACATTCATCTGCATCACAGGAGTCTCAGGATCAGGAAAGAGTACTTTCTTGAATGAAGTCCTATACAAAGCACTAGCAAACAAACTTTATAATTCAAAAGAAAAAGCTGGATCTCACAAAGCTATCAAGGGAATAGAAAATATTGACAAGGTGATAATAATTGATCAGTCTCCAATTGGAAGAACCCCTCGCAGCAATCCGGCTACATATATAGGC
>SMYQ01000062.1 GCA_007050885.1 Candidatus Bathyarchaeota archaeon | reverse complement strand
GTTATCCCCTTTACGAACCTTTTGCTCATGCTGCGATAGCTAGAAATCCAGTGTCTGGAGAGTACAAATATATTCTTGATGAGCTTCTATTGGATATTTTAGAACGAAACGTATATGATAAAATACTTGATATCCTTTTGGCTGAAATCGCCGCTCCAGAAACAGAAATTGAAGATCCAAGACAATTCTTCGTAAATGAAGCAGAAAAAATAGTTGGAAAATATAGAATTAGTCTTGGTTGGTTACCTGACGTTTCTTGGTCAAAAATCCTTTATCATGCACAAAGAAACCTTGTCGGTTTTGGTAGGATCGATGCTTTAATGCGAGATCCAAATATCGAAGATATTTCATGCGACGGTGTAGAGAAACCCGTTTATGTTTGGCATAGAAGATACGAAAACCTTGAAACAAACTTAATTTTTCATGATGACCAAGAAGTAGATGACGCAGTAGTAAAACTTGTTCACATGGCTGGAAAACACGTAAGCTCAGCATTTCCAATAGTTGACGCTTCTTTACCTGGAAAACACAGATTAGCAGTTTGTTACAGACGCGAAGTTACACCTTTTGGAACTGCTTTTACCATACGTAAATTCCGAGACGATCCATATTCGATAATTGACCTCATTAACTTGGGTACTCTATCAGAAGAGATGGCTGCATATTTCTGGACATGTTTAGAAAACAGAGCGTCTCTAATGGTTCTTGGAGGAACAGCATCAGGAAAAACCACATTCCTAAATGCAACAGCCTGTTTAATCAAACCAGGTAGCAAAATAATTACCATCGAGGAAACAGCAGAACTTAACCTTCCACACGAAAACTGGGTATCTCTGATTGCCAGAAGAAGTTATGGTTTAGGAGAAAATCTAACGGGAGAAGTCACACTTTTCGATCTTGTAAAAACTTCAATGAGACACCGTCCAGATTTAATCGTAGTCGGTGAGATTCGAGGAAGCGAAGCCTACACTCTATTTCAAGCTTTGGCAACAGGTCACGGAGGAATGGCTACGATGCATGCAGATTCAATAGATTCGGCTGTAAAACGTTTGATACAAAAACCCATGGACATTGCTCCAGCATACATGCCTTTGATGAATATTGTAGTATCAATTCAGAGAGTTCATTTACCACAATCCAAAACAGGTGAAATGACAGCCTACCGACGAGTCCTTTCTGTCGACGAAATTGCAGATTACGAAGATTACCGAAATACTTTCACTTGGAAAGCAGCTGGCGATATCCATGCCTCTTCACCTAAAAATGGAATAATGATCGATTCCATCTTGGAACGGAGAGGATTGACTTGGAAGGAATTAAGTGAAGAAATGAAAAGACGCGAAAATGTCTTGCGATGGATGCGTGAACGCAACATTAGAAGCTATAGAGATGTAGCAGCAGTAATAACTGAATACAATGCTAAACCAGAGGAATTCTATGAAAAGGAGGTGCTAGCTTTTGTCACTGCTCAAAACTCTTGAAGGTGTATCTTATCGCCTCTTTGGCGGATTTGCTCCAAAACTTCTTGGCGGCTTCTTTGATTTCAAAGATCGGTTAGCCAAAGCAGGAATTAAAATCTATCCAGAAACCTACATTTCACTAATGTTTTTAGTATCTTTGTTGACTTTACCTGTTTCTATAGTGGCTCTAGTGTTAATGTTTTTCACAAATTTCATTTTCTTAATTTTCTTGGTGCCGCTGCCTCTTTATGTCATGATGGGTTTTTTGTTAGTCCCACTATCAAAAGCTAGCGAAAGGGCAAGTGCACTGGATAGGGAGATGCCTTTTGCCGCTACTTATATTACTGTTATGTCATCAGGAGGTATACCACCTTACATGAGTTTTAAGCGTCTAACAGATATTGAGATGCTACCTGCTACGCGTAAAGAAGCAAAAGCTTTGATTAGAGATGTGGAAATTTTTGGTGTTGATCCACTTAGTGCGCTTTCACATTCGGCAAAGTATAATCCTTTGGATCTTTTTAGAGATTTCATTTCAGGTTATGCTTCAACAGTAATAATTGGTGGTGATGTACTTCACTATCTAGAGACAAAAGCACAAGATATCTTCAAAGCAGGATCAATCAAAGTAAAAGCTGCTGCTGAACGAATGGGAATGCTTCTAGAATCCTTCATAATAGTAATGGTTCTGATGTCATTATGTTTCTATATATTATTCAGCGTTGAATCAATATACAGCACAGGAATGGACATGTACTCTGGTGTAATAATGTATACATACGTTTTTACACCTATGCTTTCGATCGTTTTCTTATATCTTGCGCATGGTATGCAACCAAAAACTCCAATGACTGAATATAGGCCATACAAAGTTTACGCATTATCGTCTGCCATAGGTGTATTGTTTTTGTTATTGGTTACTGGATTTTTCGGATTTATACCGACTCCATTACAGAATCTTGTCGATCTGTCAACCGCGGTTGCTTTAACTTTGATAATATCTGCTGTACCTCCAGCAATTATACATCATAAGATATCAAGTAGAAAATCAAGTATGGAAAAAGGAATATCTAACTTTCTTAGGGATCTTACTGAAACAAGGAAGACAGGATTATCTCCTGAGTCTTGTATTTCAAATCTTTCAAAAAGAGATTATGGGGCATTCTCTAAAGAACTAAAGAAAATGTCCTCTGATATTGGTTGGGGTATACCCATGAGAAATGTCATTATGGATTTTGTTAAAAAGACAAAAAGTTGGATGTCTCAGATTGTTATGTTTCTGCTATTGGAGGCTGTTGATGTAGGAGGGGGAACAATATCAATGATTGAATCTCTTGCAAGATTTAACAATATGACTCAAGAAGTTGAGAAAGAAAAGAAAACGAGTGTCAGACCATATATGATCATGCCTTATTTCGCTGCCATTTTGCTAGTCGCAACAACACTAATGACTCTTATTTTCACTACTAATACAATGGGACTAGCTGGTGAAACTTCAGCAGCAGCTAATAACATAGGGGAACTTACTCTAATCTTCACAGTGTCAGTGATTACTCATTGTTACTTGATAGGATT
>SMYQ01000116.1 GCA_007050885.1 Candidatus Bathyarchaeota archaeon | reverse complement strand
GAAGCCCCTGTAATCCCGTGGGCTTAACTTGTCGGGCTAGCTGGTTATCCACCAGATACTTTTTTGCTAACGGGAGGTTATCATGCAAATTCAAGCTATGGCGGTTTGCTTGAAGTATAGAAGCAAATGCGTTTCGTTTCTCTTCGAGAGTATTAATTTGCTCTGCAATTTTCTGAATCTCCTCATCTAATACCCAAAGCTCCCGGATCGCTTTCATGTTCAGTCCTCGCGTAATTCTGTTGACTTAGAATAGTTATAGTCTAAAATTAAAGTCTGGTAAAACACTAAAAACGCAACATATGTCGATCAGTTTACCCTCTCTGGAGGACGCCCAGAATCTTTTGGATAGACTAGTCACCGATTCTCAGGTATTGAAACACTGTCAGGCCACTCGACACAAGGCTCTTCGGATTGCTAGCCAAGTTACTTCGAAAATCCCTGTTAATCATCAGTTGCTCGAACTAGGTGCACTGCTTCATGATATCGGTCGTGCGCATGTTCACGATGTTACTCATGGCTGCATTGGAGGGCAAATTTTGATTGAACATGGATATCCGAACAGCATTGTGTTAATCGTAGAAAGACACGTTCTGGGAGGATTTCGAGCACTTGAAGCAGAATCCCTTGGGCTTCCAAAACGTGATTTTCTCCCTCAGTCTTGGGAAGAAAAGATTGTGTGCGTCGCAGATAAATTAGGTGCATTTGAATGGGATGGAATTGAATACCCAGAGAAGTGGTTGTCCAAAGTAGATGATCGATTTGCGAAACTTACTAAACGATACGGGGTGGCTGACCCTTTCCAAGCTTCCATGCAGCGAGCTAGAGATTATACCTCAGAATTAGTTGCACTGGTCATAGAAGAATGATGCATTAAGGAATGAAGATCATCGAGAGCATAGGAGGATAAATGATTAATGCAGTAATGAACAGTATCAGAGCCGTCAGAAGCGGAACAGTGAGATTATCAATCCCTTTGGGGCTGACACCTTCAATCACTGTAGCAAACGATGCACAAACCAAACTAAGAAACGCTACCTGGATGATACTAAAAATTTGTAAACCACCCGTAGCAAAGATATCCAGGAAAGCCCAGCAGATCCATGCACCAAGAAAGGATGCAAAAAATACTGCAAGTGACCCTTCAACACTTCTTGTGCATTTACTAATTGTATATTTGTGCTTCCCATATTTTGCACCGACAAGCGGTGCAATACCATCTCCAAGATACATGGCGGTTAGAGCCATTGCCGCAAGTACGAAGAAGGGAGTCAAAGTGGGGAGTAACGTGAAGATCGATACAAGTATCGTAATCGAGATGGCGTAAAGAAACGGGCCCCAAATATGACCCGAGAGATAATCTTCCTCACGCGCCATAACTTCAAACATATTCCTCAGACTTTTCACTGGACTTTTTGGTGATGCAAGAAAAATGAGAACTAAAAAGGAAACAGCTACAATAATTGCCGCCCAAGAATTGGTATAGAACGGAACCGTAAACACTGAGAACCCAGCGAATAAGTGGATAAACTTCCGCGTCATCGCTGGTGGATAGTTACCCAATCGCCGCAACCCTTCTCCGATGACTAAAACCGAGATCACCCAGACATAGGCGATTGCTAATACTATTAGATCAACAGAAGTGGGGAATGACTGCAGCATGCTTGATCACCTGAATCAATCGCTTCGCGTGTTGTCCTTCAATCTATTTAAAATCGTAGGAGCCATCAAAGATGCTTTAAGGCGAGACGTATTTCTATGGATATAATGAATCAAAGCGCAAATGAGAACCTGCTTCGTAATATCGCTGGGGAAATCACTTTGGCTGAGAACCCCGGTCGAATTATGAAGAAATGGCGTGAGCAATTTAACATCGCTCAACATGAACTAGCTTCACATCTTAGTATTTCTCCCTCTGTAATAAGCGATTATGAGAGCGGGAGACGAAAATCACCACGGGTTGAAACAATTAGAAAATTCGCTGAAAGCCTCATCGCGATTGACGAAAGCCGTGGTGGTCAAATCGTCAGTGCTTTCGTTCGGCTCCTTGGACAAGAAATACCCTCTGAGATTCTTCTTGACATTCGTGAATTTCCCGCTGCAATTCCTGCGCAACTACTCATTGATCACCTTGAATGTAAAACGATTGTACCGGATACGATTCAGGATCGTGAAATCTTCGGATATACCACGATTGATAGTCTTCGGGCGATTCTTCAGCTTACACCAGACCAAATGGTCAAACTCTATGGAGCAACACCAAATCGCGCCGCTATTTTTACCCGTGTAAGTACAGGGCGGTCACCCATGGTCGCTATTCGTACATCTCAAATGGGACTAGGTTCAGCAGTACGCCCATCGATTGTGATTCTACAGGGACCGAGAAAAGTAGACCCAGTAGCCAGCAAGATTGCCAAGGTTGAAAAAATACCCCTGTATCTATCTCTCTTCAAGGAAACTGAGAATCTTATCCGCAGACTTCGCAGTTTCAAACCAGAGGTGTAATCGGATAGTTGCACGCGCTTTACTTCGTCGGAACTGCAGGTTCTGGGAAATCAACGCTTACGAATAGCCTTGCACAATGGTTACGCGATGCTAAATTAAGCGTTGGTATTGTTAATCTGGATCCTGGCGTGTTACACCTTCCATATGGCCCTGACATCGATGTTCGTGACTTTATCTCACTCCAAGGAGTTATGGAAAAATACAATTTAGGGCCCAATGGAGGATTAATTGCAGCGATTGATCTCATAAGTTCTCATTTAGAGACACTACAAGAGGAAATCAGGGACCTAGGTGTTGATTTTCTACTCTTTGATACACCAGGACAAATCGAGTTGTTTGCATTCCGTGAAACCGGACCAATAATTGTCTCAAGTCTAGCTAAAGAAAGTCGAATGCTCATCTACTTAGTAGATGCCGCATTAGCAAAAACACCAGCAGGGCTCATTTCCTCTCTTCTGCTCGCTGCATCAGTACTGGTTCGATTTCATCTCCCTCAACTCAATGTACTATCTCGAACAGATCTACTAGATAAAGACGATAGTG
>SMYQ01000052.1 GCA_007050885.1 Candidatus Bathyarchaeota archaeon | reverse complement strand
CTCCGGGCGGGATTTGAACCCGCGATCAACGACTCGATTGGCCTTCGCTCAATTGCGAATAAGGCCGCTATGCTTTCGGCCAGTATTGCTAACCGGGCTACACCACCGGAGCATTACGTATGGAATGTTATTGAAGCTTAGGAGAAGGGACTTAAATATTTCCGGTCAGCATCAGGTAGCCTATGTTATGACCCAAGTGCGTTTCATTTTGATTGACTAACCAGAAATGTTTTTCCTAATACTTAACTGTGAAATCTCTGAATTCTCCTTTCCATGTCTCAGTGTTAACATCTAAGTTCTGCACATCGGCTCCAGGAGGGCCTTTCCTACAAAAATTAAGCATTTTCTCAATTGCCTCAGTTTCCCCTTCGAATAAAGCTTCAACACGGCCATCTTCTAGATTTCTAACCCAGCCAGAAATTCCATGTCTTAAGGCCCTTTTTTTAGTCTCATGTCTGAAAAAAACCCCTTGAACCATGCCGCTGATGTAAACACGTACTCTGGCTTTCATAGAAGAAACCTCTAATTCTTATTCAATCAAATCAAATATATCTTCCCAAGAATATCCCTTAGAAAAGTTTAAGATTACTCCTAGGAGCCTTACGAAGGATATCAACTCGAGGTTATTGACACTGACATCATCAAAAAAACTAAGAAGTAGAGAGGTTATTGAAGGAACTGATAGATATGTTCATAGAGCTTTATTCAAATGTGCAGGATTCACGGATGAAGATCTAAGCAAACCATTAGTTGCGGTAGTGAATTCTTGGAATGAACTTGTTCCAGGTCATATGCATCTTAATGCGCTAAGTGAGCATGTAAAACGGGGTATCCTAGCAGCTCAAGGAACTCCAATAGAGTTCAATACGATAGCACTATGTGATGGAATAGCTCAAGGCCATGAAGGTCTGAGAATGTCCCTTCCAAGTAGGGAATTAATCGCAGATTCCATAGAGGTTATGGTTCAAGGACACCAATTTGATGCGATGGTCTGTCTTACAACATGTGATAAAATAAATCCTGGAATGTTGATGGCTGCTGCAAGACTTGATATTCCAGCGATTATGGTTCCCGGAGGAGCAATGTATCCCGCATGTCCAACATGGGGGTATTATAAAGATCAAAAGATTACGGTTGGGCAACTTTTTGAGGTTCCTGGTTTACTTGAAGCGAAGAAAATTACTCCTGAAGAGGCAGCATATCTAGAAGAGATAACACTGCCTGGTGCAGGTGCTTGTGGAGGATTATACACGGCGACAACAACACAAGCATTGATGGAAGCATTGGGAATGACTCTGCCCTATATGGGAACGACACCAGCGGTTGATGCGGCCAAAATCAGACTCTGTACAGAAATCGGAAGGCGAATAATGAGATTAATAGAACAAGATGTACGACCCAGTCATATGATGAATGAAAAAGCTTTCGAGAATGCTATTACTGTGGATATGGCTTTAGGAGGTTCCACAAATACAATCCTACATTTAAAAGCGGTAGCGAATGAATTGAATAATGATCTTCCTCTGGAATTATTTGATGAGATTAGTAAGAAAACCCCACATCTTTGCAATATGTCGCCTGGAGGAGTATACAAAATAACAGATCTGCATAACGCGGGGGGGATTCCCGCACTAATGAAACAATTAGGCGATTTATTGCATACAGATCTTCAAACAGTAAGTGGTAAAACCGTCAAGCAAATTATCGAAGAAGTCAAAATCTGCAATGATGAAATCATTAGACCAAGAACAAATTCCATTCACAAAGAAGGAGGTTTAGCGATACTCCGTGGAAGCTTAGCTCCAAATGGAGCTGTTTTAAAGATAGCTGCCGTAACAGAAAAGATGCATAAATTTAGAGGTCCGGCAAAGGTCTTCAACAGTGAAGAAGAGGTCATTGCAGCCCTAAAGGAACGAAAGATCGATGATGGAGATTTCATAATAATAAGACATGAAGGTCCAAAGGGTGGACCTGGTATGAGGGAGATGTTGATGGCAACTGCAATGCTAGTGGGAATGGGTATGGGTGAATCTGTTGCTCTTGCAACGGATGGCAGGTTTTCAGGAGCTACAAGAGGTCCTTGCATAGGGCATGTGTCACCTGAAGCTTTTGAAGGTGGTCCAATAGGAGTAGTGAAGAATGGTGATCCAATTTTTATGGACGCTGATTCGAGAAAACTTGACATCGAAATAGAAAAGAATGAACTTCAGGAGAGATTAAACTCTTGGAAGCCACCTGAACTTAAGATCAAAAAGGGTTACCTTTCAAGATACGCTCAAATGGTCAGCTCAGCTGATAAAGGGGCCGTTTTTAGAAAGTTCTAAACATTATAGTCTACAATTTTTCTGGCTTCATGCGAGAAATTAGAATCGAATCTGAAAAGTTCTATCTTTGATGATTTTAGGGTAGAGTATTACTTCTTCTATCTAAAATTCATTAGCAAGTTTTGGATGAATGTTAGTCAATTTAAATCTAGAAAAGTTTTCATGAGAAAAAAATAGATCTTATGACAGTTGTACGGAGGGTGTGCTCAAGAGATTTTATTCTAAAAGAATTGTGAAAATGGGGGGGTAGTCTATGCTCAAATTTGTTTTTCAAATTCGAGCAGGAATGTTGATTATCTGAGTTTTTGAGTTTTTATTTGGTGAACTTTGTCATCTTCGTGCCGCATTCTGGGCAGATGGCTTTTAAGATAGGTCTACCCTTGGTTGTTGTCTCTCTTCTGACAGCGCTATCATCGACAGTAACTTTTTTCCTACATTTAACACAGTACATTTCTGCCAATTATGATGCTCCTCTATGTGAGAATTGGAGTTACCAATGTAATAAAACTAATGGTGTTCAAATTATTTTGTAACAAAACTAGATTTCATGAAATCATTTAACAAGTTACTGATCATTTTCTTATCATTTTTGTGAATCATGTGTGTCATTAATGTTTCTTATTATTTTTGAAACTCATGAAAAGGTGGAATTATTGTTTTCTATTCAATTTCTAATCTTGAAAAACTTGATAAGATTTTTGAATTCGATATTGAAATCTAATGAATTAGTTTATGGTA
>SMYQ01000093.1 GCA_007050885.1 Candidatus Bathyarchaeota archaeon | reverse complement strand
TTGCTTGGATTGGGGAATGAGTCTTTGAGGAAGATTCCGACTGATGATAATTGTATGATAAAACTTAGAGATCTTGAAAATGCTATTCAGGAGGACAGGGAACAGGATTATCATCCATTTTGTGTTATTGGGTGTGCTGGAACCACCAATTCTGGATCATTTGATGATTTGGAAGCTTTGGCGGATATTGCGGAACGGGAGGATATGTGGTTTCATGTTGATGGAGCTTTTGGAGCTTGGGTGAAACTATCAGATACTCATAGGCATTTGGTGAGGGGAATGGAGCGAGCGGATTCTTTGGCGGTGGATTTTCATAAGTGGATGAACATGCCTTATGGAATAGGATGCACTCTAGTGCGAGATCGTCTTGCTCATTTTAGCACTTTTGTGTATGGTCACGAGGCTGAATACCTGAAATCGGCATTCGAACTTAGCGAGGATCAGTTGTCCAATCCTCATAATTTAGCTCTTCCATTATCTAGAAATTTTAGTAGTCTAAAGGTCTACATGCTTTTGAGGGCTTATGGAAGAAAGAAGTATAGTCGTTTGATTCAGCAAAATCTTGACCAAATCAATTATCTCGCAAAATTAATAGAAGGAGACGATGAATTAGAGCTCACTGCTCCAGTTGTATCTAATGTTGTATGCTTCCGGTTTAAACCAATTAATTCCGACGAGACAGAAACGGAAAAGCTGAACAGGTTGATCTCAGCTGAAATTAATAAAAATGCTTTCTGGATGATATCAGACACATCAATCAATGATAAGTATATGCTACGGGCGTGTAATGTGAACCATCGAACAAAAACAACTGACATGGATTTTCTGGTCCGTGAAGTGAAAGAAATCGGACATAGACTTCTTAATGGAGTATAATTTATGTTGGATACAATTTCAATGTGGAAAAACTCGAAAATGATTACCTATGTTCTGCTCACAGCAGTATTATATTTTGTATTGCTTTATCCTTTTCAAGCTTTAACTTTTTTTGAGGGTTATGCAGATTTTGGGAGAATTGGTGTGGGGATTCCAATGGCATTTTCGTTCTTTTTTGGACCAGCAGCAGCATGGGGATCAGCGATTGGAAATATAATCTGTGATATTGCCATTGCGCATGTTGATCTTTCAAGCTGTTTTGGTTTAATCGGAAACTTTCTACTTGGTTACATACCATATAAGTTATGGACTAGAATAACAGACAAAAAACCAGATCTGAGAAGCTTCAAAAAATTCACATTATTTACGGGTATTGCTGTTATAGCAAGCACACTCTGTGCTATAGTAATCGCTTTGGGACTCTATTGGCTAGGCTATGCACCTTTCTTACCTACATTATTGATTATATCAGTAACTAACTCAATATGGGCAGTAAGTATAGGCGGAACTATCTTAATCTTAGCCTACGATTTTTTTGCGAAACGTAATTTGATCTATACCGAGCGGGAAATCTAGATTGTAACAGGAGATAACAGTTATGTTTTCAAATCTGAAAAGCAAATGCATGCACACAATTTCTAAGAATAAAATCAAAATAGGAGAATGGAAAAAGAGCTTGGCTTTTACAGGTTGTGCGCTATTACCAAACGCCAATCTGCATTGTAGATGCCTATGGTTGTCCAGTAAGCTTCTTTGCTAACTAAAGGTCTTGATGGAACGAGGTCATCGAAGTATGAGTAGGTGCCATAACCTGATTGTGTATCTAGAACTTGGTGAATGAAGGTCTGCAATTCATTGTAGCCTTCATATGCTGGGTCTGTGAAGATGTTTTTACCTTGTTCTTCATTGTTGGCGTCGTAGATTAGAGTACTATTTTTTTGTAGTGCATAGATGGTATAGATACCTTTGGATGAATCTTTAACAATTGGATGTATTAGTTGATATGGTTGGAAAGTGATCCTAAGTGATCCAATGAGTTGTTTGTTTATATCAAAAACCGGTGAAACCATTGCAACACCTGTGGAACCTTCTATGAGCGAATCAAGGTTGCTGACTGCAGTGCGCAGGGTTTTGTGCATTTCGATATTGTGTTCTTGGCTTTTAAGGTCTTGACCTGCTAAGTTGCTGTATTGGTTTGGTTGAATTGCCAATATGACATCTTTTTTGTCTGCTGTTGCGGAACTGATGATTATGTCAGAATTTTCTGTGTAGAGGCGGCTGAGGATTTGTTTAGCTTCTGGTCCTGTTAAACCTTTGGTTGATAACTGTTGGCATGCATTTGAGAGAAGTTTGTCTAGTCTTCGTAGTTCTGCGTTGATGGCTGCTTCAGAATTTATTATGATTAGCTCCATTTCTTCATTGCTCTGTTTTGTAAGTGAAAGATTTGTATTCCATTGGTATGCGTTGAATGCTAGGGATATGATCATAATAACGGTTACAATTATGAATAAAAGTTTGATTTTAGACATTCAAATCTTAACCTTTTCTTTTGTTCATTGCTTTTAATCTTTTTGTAAACAGCAATAGCCCGAAGATTGCGATTATTCTAATTGATGTTGAATAGACGAAGAATTTGTACTCTTTACGAAAGATGAGCTGTCACCAATATTACCTACTGTTAGGTGTTGTTAGATTTTTACCATAAACCAAACCCACAGGACCATGATGTTACCTGCTTTTTGCCAGCATATGCGAGCACAATTTTTGAAGTTGGGGAGAAATATCGTTTGGTTCCAAAATTACCTCCAGAATTGAAACTCCTCTGAAAGCCTTAGCCCTTTCATATGCTTCAACAAGTTCCCTCTCAGTCTTTATCAAAAAACCTTGGCTACCATTAAATACTCTAGGAAATTCATGAAAATTCCAACTGGCAACATCATTAAAAACACCATCGATCATAGGCCGCTCCGTTCCGAAACCACTGTTATTTAGAACAATTACTATGGGATTCATATGGTTCCGAATAGCGGTAGAAATCTCCACTCCAGTCATCTGAAATCCTCCATCACCAACTACAACAAGGGGTCTAAGTTCAGGATGTTTGGCTTGCACTCCGATGCTGGCTGGAACAGAAAAGCCCAGTGAAGAGTAAAATGATGGAGAAAGAAACCGTCTTGGAGAATGGGTGAGAACTTCAAGGCAGCC
>SMYQ01000129.1 GCA_007050885.1 Candidatus Bathyarchaeota archaeon | reverse complement strand
AACCAAGCCTTAGATCGCGCCTTCGCCCAAAGGCAAATGCGGAACAATTCAGAAGCCCCTTAAGAATGGCTCTTGGTTTTTTCCGGGTCGAGTGGTGTTGTGTTGACCAGAAGTGTCAATCCGTTGATTCCATGAACCCAAATTCGGGTGTTTTTAGTAATTACTTCTGAAGATTGGGCTTTCCAGGTCTCACCTCGGACAATGACTTTTCCTATCCAGCGTTCATTTGTTCCAGTCTGAAACTCTGTGATCGCTGTTCCCTGCTGACCAATCAAAGGATCATAAACTGGAATACTCGAAGATGACCAATATGAATAGATCTTCACTAAGGTGAACAAGACCAGACCAATTCCTACAATAATCATCCCTGGGATTAGAAAAGAAGGGAGAAAGACCAGAAGTAGCACAAAAGCAATGAGTGCAATAATTGCCTCTTCGAGGATGTTGAAAAGAATAAATCCGAATAGCCGTCTCCGCGAAGTTTGCTTATTACTCATTGTTGGTATTCTCACAATCTTTTTTATAACAACCTTAGCATTTCGCAAAAATAATACTACCGATGGAAAATGCTGAGTTATCGGTAGGCTTTTACCGAATCCGTTACTGCAGATACATCTGGAGGTCAGCAGGTCATGGAAGAAGAACTTGCATATGAACTCAATCTATTACGTAAATTAGTCGAAATCAATACCACAGTGACTAATGAAAGTCGCATGGGATATGCGGAATGCTCCGAGATGATCCGTCTTACAGCCCAACTGTTAGGATTAGGGACTGAAGTATTAGACGGACGTAATATGACGGTTGACGGTGAATCACGACCTAATGTTGTGGTTTCTCTTGATGGAACCTCGGATGTTGATTTGCTCCTTGTCACCCATCTGGATGTAGTGCCAGCTGATGAGTCAGAATGGATGACGCCTCCCTTCCGCCTGCGAGTTACAAGTGACCGTGCTTTCGGACGAGGAGCTGCAGATAATAAATCCAACATCGTTGCAGCCTTAAGTGCCATGGGAGAACTGGCCAAGGGGGAGCCTGAAGTTAATATCAAATTACTTGTTACCGTTGATGAGGAAATTGGAGGTCGGGCAGGTATTGGTTACCTATTTGATGATATTGGTATTAATGGTCATGCAGGGGTTGTAATAGACAGTGCTCCCAACTATATTAGTATTGGAGCCAGCGGGGCTTTATGGGGTCGTTTCATCGTTAAAGGCGCTGGAGGTCACAGTGGGTACCCCGAACAAGCAGATAACGCTATTTACCGGGCAACATCATTCGTTGAAAAACTCAAACGCTATCACGCTAAAGTCTCTAAGATTCGGAGTAAATTCAATGCACCCCCGGAAGCACCTTATCCTAAAGTACATGGACGGTTCACAATCACCATGATGCATGCAGGTGAAAAGGAAAACGTTATTCCGGGTGAATGCGAAATTCGATTTGACCGTCGCTTGACTCCGGAAGAGAATGCTAAACAGGCAGAACAGGATTTGCACGCCTATATTACTGGCCTTGCGGCTAAGGAGAAAACCATTATTGACGATTTTAAGATTCACAATAAGGTGGATGGATATTTCACGGATACAGGTCATCCCTTCGTCAAACACTTCTCGTCCATTGCCAACAAAGTCGTGGGTGAATCGTTACCGATTGCAGCAGATCTGGGAGGAAACGATGGAGCCCACCTTGCCCAGGCAGGCGTCCCTGTCGTATCTTTCGGGACCATTCGCCACGACACAAATTACCACGCACACAATGAATTTGTCTACTTGAAAGACATGCAAGTCGTTCGGGACGTACTTATTGCTCTGGGTAAGAGTTCCGCAAATATATTCAATTCTCACTAAGACTCCCCCTCATGTTTAAAAGGCGGATTACTTCCTCCCATCATCATACATACAAACATCCACGCTTCATAATATGGCGCCAGCACTTCTAAGTGTGGCAAGTGAAGGGCTCTAGCGGCTTTAGACAGTTCGGAGAAGCATTCTAGCCTTAACACAAAGATTTAAGGTCACTTCTCCCTTGTCATCACGTTTAACGGTTTTAGTCGGCGCTAAACACCAAGCGGGGTAATAACTGATGGGAAAATCTACACCTCAAGCCAAACCAACTAAAACGCTAGAAAAGAATAGTGTAATTCGTCGTGGCGAAGTTGCCGAATTCTTTCGCAAACGCACACAACTTGTCGGCTTCTCCATGGAAATGCATAAGTTCACCCAATATTGTGCAGAGTTCAGCGACAATGCCCTCGATGCCATCGAAACCCATTACTGGAAACGAACTCCAAAGTCCAAAAGACAATATGCAGTACCAGTCGTTCTTCCAGAACCACCTGAAGCCGTGACTTATTCAGAAGTGCCACAATCATTGAAGACTACCCAACGACACAACTCAACCAATTTAATTTCCGATCGCATCAGACTGCTAGTTAATCCAATTCGAAGTATCATCAACATTGAACCTGTCTTGTTAATGATTATGCAAGAACTTGAGAAACCGGAGATCCTACCCTCAGATGTGGCCGGTCGAAATCTACACATGTTTAGTTTTGAAGCAATCGACACAGGTATTGGGATGACAATACGTGACCTCCAGGAGTACGGTCTCTACCTAGCGAGCAGCAAGAGCATCAAATTACGTCAAACACGTGGCAGCCAGGGATTTGGAGCATCTAGTGCTTTTAGCGATGCGCAGAACACAACTGGTCGACCGATTGTTGTGGCTTCCCGCCACTCCGCTGAACGCCAAGGCTATGCCTCTATATTCTTTACAACTAGTAAAAACAAGAAAGACTATCTCCTAAAAGAAACTGAGACGCCCATTTCCTTTAGTCATGGGACCTACATTCAGCTGTCCTTTCTCAATCTTCCCTACCGCCGCGGATACGCTGACGAATATGTTCGTCAAACTTCCTATCTTAACGCCCACGTCAATATTATTTTCATTGATCCCTATGGTGATGTGTACATTTATCCACGGCGTGTACACGAATTTGTACGAGAACCTGGCTATGCTATGCCCCATCCTTCATCCACAAGTATTGGAGATTTTCAAGATCTCATTCGGAATAGCACTCATACTTCGCTTACGGACTTT
>SMYQ01000248.1 GCA_007050885.1 Candidatus Bathyarchaeota archaeon | reverse complement strand
ACAGCCAAGCCGGTAAGTATCCATTCAGTAGATGTTGGTATATAAAATCTAATCGACTTCGATGCCGTTCGGCGATGAGGTCGGGTCATTGGATTTAAGTTACCGAGTAAAGCTTGTCGAAAATTATTCACATCCTGCGGACGTTCATCAGGATGCAGATTCATCGCCCATGCAATAGCTCGTTCTGTCCGTGCACTAACATCTGGTCTTAATGATCGCAATGATTTTAAACTGCCAGGGTGCAAGAACCGTTCGCGTGCCTCCACAGGCGCCTGGTTTGCTAAAAGATGGTACAAAGTCGCTCCAAATGCATATACATCACTTCGCGCATCCGTATGTCCGGTATCACCCCCATATTGCTCTAAAGGTGTATAAAGTGCGGTACCACGCCCTTGTAGAACGGTAATGGTCATCTCTTCCGAAGCTAAGATCTTGACTAAACCGAAATCGACCAATTTGATTAAACCACTCGGAGTGAGCTTTAAATTACTTGGTTTAATATCTCTATGGAGAATTGGTGGTTGCTGACTATGCATATAGATCAGCGCATCCGCCAGTTGTGCTGCCCAGGCTAATACTTCAGGTTCTGGAAGGAACTCTCCCCTCTGGCGTGCTTCAATCATCAAGGTACGCAAGTCCTTGCCTGGAATGTAATCCATTACAAGGTAATCACGTTCTTCCTCTGAGAAGAAATCAGATACTTTCGGAAGATTTGGATGGTCTAATCGTGCCAAGACTGTTGCTTCACGCTGGAACTGTTCACGAGCCTGCTCAAGCATATCGGGTGGTAAAGAATTATCGTGCTCAACTTCCTTCAACGCACATTGACGCCCTTCCAATCGGAGATCATCGGCTAAATATATCGAGCCCATCCCGCCTTGACCGATGATTCGGCGTATCGTATAACGCTCTCGGAGTACTTCTCCGGTATTCAATGGTGTGGGCATATCTCTTCCAACCTGTTGGTGTTTCTTAAAATGTAGGTTTTTTAACATTTTCGCCTACATTATTTTAGATACAAATGGTATTATACTCTCAGAGGAGAAGATATGGAACATAATGGTGAGGACATACCCGTTCTAGTCGGACAAACCGGCCCCTTGAACGGTCAACGCTGGATGTTGAATTCGACCTGCATTGTCGGACGTGATCCAAACTGTGACATTCCTATCCCCAATCGGCAGGTATCCCGTCATCATGCTCGTTTCACTCCCACAACCGATGGTGTTGTATTAGAAGATTTGGCGAGCAAAAATGGGACTCATCACAATGGCAAGATAGTCGGTGAAGCTGTCATTCTAAAAGATGGGGATGTAATCCAAATCGCATTCGCCCAGCAATTTGCATTCCTAAGTTCCGATGCAACTCTGCCATTGGAATCTTTTGAATTACCTGGAATACAACCAAAACCCGAAAAGAAAGAACGTTTGCGACTTGAAAAAAGATCTAGAAGAGTATGGATTGCGGATGAGGAGGTCTTGCCACCACTATCGGTTTCTCAATTTCAACTACTTGAACTACTATTTGAGAATGAAGGACGGGTCGTCTCACGGACAAAAATTATTGAAACAATATGGGGACAAGAGAACGCTGTTGATGTCTCCGAACAAGCCTTAGACGCATTGGTGAGACGTCTTCGTGATCGCCTCGCAGCTGTTGACGCTTCACATTCCTACATCGTCACTGTCCGCGGTCATGGTTTACGGTTAGAAAATATTCCTAATTAGATTTCCTTAAACACACGAACTACCCTTTCAGAAGCATGACCATCCCATAAAGGTGGGACAGATCGAGTCACATCCCTTTCCCTCAACCTGGTACTAATTGCGTCCACTAGCGCTTGTTGGGTGCTCTCTACCAAACGATTAGTCCCCGAGGTAATCGTAACTGGGCGCTCGGTATTTGGTCGAACTGTCAAGCAAGGTACACCAAGATAGGTTGTCTCCTCCTGAACACCACCAGAGTCAGTGATTACCAGGTCTGCATTCATTTGTAAGGCCAGGAAATCCAAATAACTACAGGGATCCATCAAGTGCAGATTTTCCGCATTTATTTCCAAACCACATTCATCGATTCGTAATTTGGTCCTAGGGTGCAACGGAAAAAAAACTTGGATCTCTTCTGATACATCAGATAAAGCACTCATTATCTCACCTAATGTGTTTGCATCATCGACATTAGACGGGCGATGTATTGTGACTAATACATAATTCTGTAGACCAAGGCGATCCCGGAGCTTATCCCAACTCCCCTCGGCTCTTGGCATCAGTCGGACTAAGGTATCAATCATAACGTTGCCAACAAAGTGAATCTTATCTGTTGCCACTCCTTCACGCTTTAAATTTTGATCACCATCCAGAGAAGGAGTGAAAAGCAAATCAGCCACTTGGTCAGTCAGGAGACGATTGATCTCTTCAGGCATACTGCGGTCAAATGAACGTAATCCTGCTTCAACGTGAGCTACAGGAATACCAATTTTGCTGCATACAAGTGTACACGCCAGAGTGGAATTAACATCTCCAACCACGACAACCCAATCCGGTTTATAGTCCAAAACAACCGGCTCAAAACGCCGCATCACCTCTGCAGTTTGCCAGGTATGAGTGCCTGAACCGACCTCCAGGTTTAAATCGGGATGAGGTAAATCAAGGTCCGCAAAAAAAACCTGAGACATCAATTCATCGTAATGTTGTCCGGTGTGTACCAAGAATTGCTCGAAGGTGTCTGGATACCGGGTCATTTCCCGTATGATCGGGGCAACCTTCATGAAATTGGGACGCGCTCCAACAACATGCAGAATTTTCAAACTCAATCCCCTCTAAGGTTGACTTCCATTGAAAACCTTCTTACCTGTTTGTTGAGAGATTTTATGCGTTCAACCAGCTCTGGATTTTGATCAGATTGCTCCATTTGGAGAGAAAGATTCGACAACACACCTATGAATTCAGGAGTGATTTCCTGTTTATGCTGCTCCAATAGTTGGCGAAGGGTTTTGTCATCGGGAGCGTTGAGAAGCTTCTCAATTAAAACAACTTCTGCAGGTGGTTTCCTTGACTCTTCGATCACATTTGATATTTTCTGTAATTGACCAGATTTTTCTATATCCCC
>SMYQ01000107.1:1838-3113 GCA_007050885.1 Candidatus Bathyarchaeota archaeon | reverse complement strand
GGCCCTGCGCTCCATGTCTATTGTCAAATAGGTCGTGGTCTTGGAACAAGAGGATTTCGTGAAGCTATTTTCCGTCGGGAATTGCCTCTTGTCTTAGAGAGTATCCGACACGGGGATCATATCTTCTTTGACCAAAGACCACAGTTTGACGATTCAGACGTAATAATTCATTTTTGTGCAAAGAAACCAGAGAATGAGTGTATTGAGAACTGGGGGCCTATTAATAAATACAAAATAGACATCGAATTTTCATAAGCCTTGGTAATTGTCAAACACTTAGCAATCAATCTTTGTTATTTAGTCTTAGTGACTGTGCCTCCCTTTTTCTTTTAGCCCATGTGTATGAATGTGAGTGGCTCAGAATAGGAGGGATAGGCAAGTTAGGGCGCCGTTACATTTTGTGATTTCGCTCACATTTAAGGTGATTATATCGAAGACGCCGGTGTCTTTGATTAGTTGTTTAGTTTGCGGATAGCCGGTAGGTATGATCACGGTGTCGTTGATGGTGAGAGTGTTGGCTGCGTATTGCTCGTTTTCGGGGACGACGAGAACGTCGAAGTCAGCTAGGATTGGGTGGTGTGTGTAAACCTGAGTGGTAAGCATGATGTTATGGTTCAGGTAGGTTAGATGACTTTTCAGGTGAATGAGGTAGGGATCAGCAATGGGTTCGACAGGCACGCCGAAATAGGTCTGCATCTGTTCCATGCCAGAACGATTGGTTCGCTGGCTAATCCCGCAGATTATTCGAGTGGGTAACCGAATCACATCCCCGCCCTCGAGGATGCCTGGAGCCATGATGCGCTGTATGGGTAAATACTCTTGGAGTAGCTCCTCAACTGAATCTTCTTCGCCTCGACGACTCTGCTTGGCAAGGCGGGTTATGAGGGCTTTACCAGAATGAATAACAGCGGTATCTTCAACAAAACAAGCATCCGGGTAAGTATCGTCACGAGGCAATCGAATGACTTCAAGTCCTAGTTCAGTTAACGTGGTAGCGTATTCTGCATGTTGAGTTCGTGCTCGAGCAACATTGACGGTATGATGTAATGGGTGTGAAGAAATGCAGCGAGCAAATTGGGCTCCGGGTTCACGTACTAAGGCACGTTGAGACATCATTACAGCCTCTTCTTCTTAGGATGGGTTTTTATTAATTTCAAGCGCGCAGAGAAAGATTCACTCAGAGTTAAGGTGATTCATGGTGATTTTCAGGTGCCATTTTCAGTTGGAGCGCGTGGCTCCTTTTTTTCATTTGGTTGAGTAGTGTGATTCGGAGCT
>SMYQ01000107.1:0-1738 GCA_007050885.1 Candidatus Bathyarchaeota archaeon | reverse complement strand
GTGATTTTCAGGTGCCATTTTCAGTTGGAGCGCGTGGCTCCTTTTTTTCATTTGGTTGAGTAGTGTGATTCGGAGCTCATGGGGTGAGTTTCATTAAATGCGGTAGACGGTATCGCCTATCCGGACTCGCTCTTTGACTTTTAATCCGATGGCTTGGCCCGCTTGTGCGGATTCAATGTTTTTGCGTTCGATTTGCATGGATTCCACGGTTTGCGTGAACTCTGTCGTTGCGCCTTTGATGGCGATTTCATCACCTTGTTTCAAAGGGCCGGATAATTCGATGACGGCTACATTGATTTTGGAGTAATAATTGGTGACTTTTCCAATCGGGTTTTTCATCCTCTGTTCGGACATAGACCCAACCTCTATCCACAATACTATTCTATTCTACCTTATGAATCAAACCGGATGGCTATTGGGGTGTACTCCCTTTGGCGTAAAGATAGAAAATACCTTCCCCGAATTTTAATTTCTTATCATGAAGGAGGAGCTTGTACGCTGCTTAGTGGACCCTATCTGTATTATTTACCACCTATTGTTTCCAGATCGTTTGCAATAGGGGTGGATAGTGAGTGAACTCCTATTAGGAATTCTTCGGTTCTTGGTAGTAGGGTGATTGGGTGAGGAGGCGTTTTTGGGCGAAGCTTCGGAAGAGCCGGGCGAGATGGCGTTTGAATCCGATGGCGTGTTTGAGGTCGGCGATGTATTGGTCGTAGGTGTGATTTTGGTAGTGGAGGAGGTGTTGGGATTCAGTGGTGTCTACCCAGTCGGTGTAGAACCATTCTTCGGGTTGCGTTGCAACACGAAAGGCGGGCTCGGGGAGCATGCCAAGCCCCATGGCGGTGAGGATTTTGGTGATGAATTCGCGTTGAAGCATTTGGCTGGTTTTCCCGCCTCCAATGAGAAGGACTTTCTTCAGGGTTTGGGCTGTTATTGCGTTGGCAAAGGCGGTGCCGACATCGCGGGTGTGGACGAATTCGATGCGTTGGTCGAGGGGCATTTCGAATAGCATCGGATCCATTTCGCCACTGATGCGTATGGGGGGGACAGCTACTAGACGGAGGATGGTCCAGGGAAGTGTACTGGCTCGGAGCGCTGTTTCACATTTGACTTTGGTGGTGGTATAGGTGTCGGTGGGGTTAAGGGGGTCATCGGCTTTTCTTGGGGGAGGGAGATGCATTGTTGGACCAAAAACGGAGATGGAGCTGGCAAAGATGAATTTGGGTTTGATAGGTAAGGCTTCTGCTGCTTCTATTAGCGCCAATGTTCCGCCCACGTTCACGGCATTGGTGAAATCGGTGTCTCTTTCACTTGCAGGGGGAATAATAGCCGCTAAGTGAATGATACACTCGACGTTCTCAACGATGTTCCTTATGGTGGTGACGTCGCGAACATCGCCCCAAACCGTTTCAAAGTCGCCATACATATGCAGGCTCTTGGCGGTTTTCTCATTTTGTTTTGTGTACAAGTCAAAGCATCGTATCTCATGGTTCTGTTCAAAAAGAGCTCGTAGTGTACTTTCTCCGATGTTTCCAAAGGCTCCGGTTACTAAAACCCGCATTTGTCTGTGATAGTGGAAAGTTCCCCTTTAACCTTTCAGATTTGCGTAAGTTCTTGAAAAAAGAGGACTTGGAGCAGGAGCGCTTGCGTGTTCCATCGCTGCCTTAGGTTTTCGTTTTTTTGAGAGGCATCTCCTTCTCTTTTTTATTTTTGGTCTTTGGTTTCCGTTTTAGTGGTT
>SMYQ01000060.1 GCA_007050885.1 Candidatus Bathyarchaeota archaeon | reverse complement strand
ATTTGTTAAATATAGTTAGAGATTCAATAGCGTAAATGAATCATGAGAACTGACCAATGAAGACTATTGAATTATTTGGATACTGATCTCTTTATTGAAGAGTAGTTTTATCAAAGATCAGAAAAATATTCCCCCTCACCTTGTGTTGTTGAATACAAAACAAAGATTCATGGTGAGAGGGAGATTCTAAGATTGATCAAACACTTTGATTAGCGTTTTTTCTTTTTTGCTTTCTTCTTTGTTGCTTTCTTCTTTGTTGTTTTTTTCTTTGCTTTCTTCTTTGCTGGCATTCGCACCACACTAGTAAGTTACGTAGTTCTATATTTAAAATTAAGGAAACGTACAAAATTTCAAAAAAAGATCATTACAGACGTAGGTGTTAGTGATCATAGAATAAATTTATCTTATTCAAGAGTAAAATGTCATGATCAATAAAGTAAGATGACAATTACAAACATAAACCAAAAATGAATTCACAATGTGTTGTTACTTGTTTTTTTAATAGAGATACTTTCATATTCTCTTAAGATAATCATAGAAAGATAAGCAGTCGATGTCACCAGTGAGACATATGGCAGGCTTAGTACATTTTTTATTTACAACTTCAGTGAGTGTTGGCATTTCAAATCCGAGAGTTGTTATATGTGACACAAGTTTGTTGAGAAATTGAAGATATTTCTTTTGTCCAATTCTTATAGGATGGAGTTGAAGTACACTTAAACCGTTTTCGGGTAAGTTGTTGATGTGTTCAATAAATGATTTGAGGACAATTTGTTTTGGCAAATCATCAAGTAATTCATCACTAATGTTAAAGACCGGAAATGAGACAAATCTTGACTCAATATCATCTATCATTAGATGAAATGGTTGCAATATTTTTCTATAACTTTCTTCTCTACGTACTCCAGCATCATAAGTAACATTAACCTTATTCAAACATCTGAAAGTATTATCATCGTATGAGTTGTAAGGAGCTCTGAATCCTTGGATATTTGCTCCATAGTTACTGAGAAGTTCAAGAGATTTACTGATATAATGAAACTGGGTTTCGAAAGAAAGTCCTTTATGTTTGACATGATAGAGGCTGTGAGATGCTATCTCATGTCCGCTATTCATGATAGTTTCTATAAGTTCTTGTTTTGCTATTGATGCTACTATGCTGAACGTGAATTTGGCTTCATGTTTTTCTAGGATATTGAAAATGTTTTGTAGAATTATTTCGAAGGGTGTTCGATGGTAGTGGTACATTCTTAACATTTGTGTATAGCTAACATGCACACCTCTAGTAAAGATAAGATGTTTAAGCCAACCAAGTAGATTACTTGGCTTCACTTTTTTGGGGCACTTCCTTTATTTGTTTGGCTGGTATTCCTGCAACAACTGTATAGTCTGGAATATCGGAGGTTACGACTGATCCAGCTGCCACAATAGCTCCTTCACCTATGACGACGTTTGGTAGTATTATTGCCCCAGCAGCTATCCATGCACCTTTCTTGATGTGAACCCTCTGCGGTCCTTTATGATATAGATTGAATCTCTGATGGAAGGGACTGGCCCCAGAATGTGCTAGAATCATTGTAAATGGTGCAATTGAAGTCTCATCTTCAATAATTATGTATTCAGGATATTGTCCATCCATTAATACAAAGTTGCCCACATATGCACCTTGACCTATTTTAACTCCACATAGTTTATGAAAGAATACTCTTAAGGGTGAGTAAGGTAAAAGCCAGGCAAAGATCCTGAAAATTCTGCTTCCCAATTTCCAACTTTTCATTTTTCTCATAGAAAGCCTAGCTCCACTCTTCATAGAGTCTATTCTGAGTTTAAAGCTTAATTGATATGAGAAATAATAAGTCTGAATTTGTACATATTATAATGCATGGATTCAATTAAGAGAGTAAGTTGGATCGATGGTATTACGAAACCTCGGGCTTCCTACTCTAATTTTACAAAGGCTGGAAACTTTATTTTTATTGCTGGTCAGGTTGGAATAGATCCTGATACTGGAGAAATCCCAATAGAATTTAGTAAGCAGATGAGAATAATCTTTGAAAACATTGGAAAAATACTTGAAAGTGAAGGTGGGTCTTTTGGTAATATAGTAAAAACTACTGCTTTTTTATCGGATTCTTCTTATCATGAGGAATATGATGTGATATACCGTTCATATTTTCAACAAGGTTTTCCCTCAAGATCTACTATTCAATCGGGACTTATGCATCCAAAATTCAAAATAGAGATTGAAGCCGTTGCGTATATTCCTTAGAGGCTCTCTTTAATTAAAATGATAACGTGAAGTGATCTAATAGATGATTATGACTGAGCATTATTGTGATATTCTTTTTTATAATTCAGCTGGTTGATTATTTTATTGTTTTTCAAAAATTGTTTTCTTTTTTACTTTTGTTCTTTTTGAAACTAAAATAGCTAATAAAGATGCAGATTGTCAGTATAGTTGAAGTATACATTGAAAATTCTGGGATAGGCACTCCGGTTTGGTACATATATGCGTTAGATGTGATGGTTCCAGCATCTGATAACATGATTATATCATCTTGATGGGATAGTCCTGGTTCTTCCACTCTTATCGAATAGGTATTCAGTGGTAAATATGATTCATAAAAACCATCGAATGAATAGGTTTGATGTATTTGTGTTGGAGTCTCAAGTAATATAGTAGCCCAACTTACAGTTCTAAAATCGCCCCTCATATTTCGTGCATAAACTGTTCCAGTAACCATTCCTCTTAAGTCAAGTGATAATACTGCTGTGGCTCCTCCCCCAAGATTTGTGTTAGGTATGATGACGTCTTCTCTTAATTCGAAAGGTCCAAGATGGTTGTATGGTAAGAGAATTGTGAATTTGGTTTGATGGGATTCGCCTTGAAGCATTCCGGTTGTGGGAGGGTAAAACTCTGAAGGACTGTACCATGGAACTAACTCAACAAGTACTTGCCAATTTCCCTTGTATGCGCCGATTATTGATGTGCTTGAGTCTCCCCATACACCAACATTTGGAGAGAATTGGAATAGTCGTCTCAATGCTTCAGTCCCTTCTATTGGGTCTACATAACCGAAAAGTCCAGTTAATCTCTTATATTCAACTTGAAGGGTTCCTGCTGGAATCGGTGGTTTTGTTCCACCCGCATCGAATATCTTCTTTCCATCTGCGAAGAAACCAACATTAGATAAGGGGTCGACCTCACCAAAATCATGTGACGTTGAGGCTGCAGCTACAAGAATATCTCTATCATCATATATTCTAATACGCATCGACATGTTAGCAGGCAATGAGGTGGGTAAATCTTCCTTCTCAAATATTATTTTGAGGTTGAACTCAACACCTTGAATAAGTCGCACAGATGTATCAGCAATATGTCCGATTTTTACTGATACCAAATGCCTTCCAAGTTCACCAAGAGTCGTGACTCCTTCTTGAACATACCCATAGGTCCAGCTACTTAACGCATATTGACCAGGATAGATTGCAATTGTTGATTTGAAATCAGGTGCTCGATAAAAAAATGAGGTGTACAGAAATCCAATGCGGAATGAAGATTGGAAGAATACATTGCTGGCTATGTCTTGTTCAGGAAATGGGGAGATCGGAGAGGGGAGGTCAGGTCCGAATCGCTCTAGGATTGTGGATCCATTAGTAATTAGATAGCTAGATGAGGCGCCAAATGTGATTTTCCAATTAGGCCATGGTATGGTTGTATACTCGGAGTTGGTTCTCGGGATAGTCCATATGTTTCTAACAGAATCCCAATAATATATCGCATCAATTTGTTCACCCGATGCTAAATCGTGAACTAGGATCGATGCCGAAGTATCGTTCCACTTCCATGGTGTCGCTGAGGGGGGATCTTGCCAGTCAATAGAATAAATTGTAGTGTTGATTCCTGCACCTCTAAACATGTGAGTGCTAAGGCTTGAAAGTCTTCCGCAAGATGAAATCGAAAAAGCTGCTGGTTGATCAAGGTTAGTTGACTCTTCACCTGGAGGAATTGCATGAATATATCCCCTCATGAATATGTGAAGTAAGTATGTTCCGGGATAGATTCCATAATCTCTAACACCTCGATAACGAAACAATGAATATTTCACTCCCTCCCGTGGATCTGGTGGTGGTATAACTCCTGCCATGCCTAAACCATTAAGAGTTAAAGTAGCACTTCTTGATGAGGAAGGAACATAAGTGAAGTTGAAGGATACTAACTCACCACTTGAATCTACGGCCTCCGCCAATAGAAATCTTCCAGGGTCAGGTCCTCCAATCTTTTGAGTCTGTAATCCTGCAGTACTATCATGAAAATGCACTGTAAAATTTAAAGTGCCAGATGTCCATAGATCAAGGAATAGATCTTCACTTAATGTTTGCTTATCAACAATTGTGACGGGATAATCTCGAAAAATTGCTCCTGAGATATCTGTCTGAATATATCCGTTAACATATGCACGAATGAAATATGTCCCAGGACCTAAACCATCAATCCATGTAGCAAATGTCTGTGGAACCATACCGCTGAGTCTTTTTGGAGCACCATAATGACGCTGAAATCCGAATTGGAATCGAAAGGACGAAGAATCAGAGCCAAGTCCTGTAACTGGATCCAAATTAGCTGTGGGACTTACCCACCAAACCTGTGATGGTCCTACTCCGTTATGAACTCCAAAAGGATCTATGAATGGGGGAATTGCCGTATTAGGATAGTAACTTATTGGTCCTTCCCAAGGAAAAGCAACCTGTTTGGGGGCGTTGGGTGCTGCCAGTTTATCAGAAGCAAATATTGTATTCCCGATAACATAAGATGTGTATGGTGCGTGTGTTAGATTTATTGGAGAATAAGATTCAACATTCTGCTCAACATAATTATCGCTATCATATATGACTACGCTAATTGGAAGTTCACTCTTCCATGGTGTCCGACCAGAACAATTCTTTGAGTATATCTCTCCACGAATTTCAGGTCCAGGATTCAGATAGAAATCAGATAAGAGAGATTGTCCTCGAATAACCATTAAGCTAGTGGAAACAAGCTGTTCAGGAAATCCCGCCGCACTAGCAAATATGTTATAAATTCCTGGAGCAACTCCTTCTATTTCAAAATGGCCTCCTGAAGAACCATTGAAATACCCTCTTGCTTCTACTCGCCTGTTTGTGGGTTCGTTTGTAATGGGATCTGTTGCAGTTCCAACTGCTCTAATCATACCTGGGGCTTTGATTGGCTCTCCATAAAGTACTGGATTGGCGATTTCACCATATCTTAAGGTTCCATATATGATGGCTGGATCTAACTCTGCTTTCACTAATAATACAGGCCAATTCTCTACGGGCATTGTACTGTTAACGAGAGGATCACTTTGTCTCTTGACAGGATAATGGCCACCTAAAAATATCTTGAATAAATATCTCCCAGCAATGTCTGGAGCTCTTAGTTGATTGATTCTTATGTAATAATGCTCTTTCCACTCTCTCTCTGGTGTAAATTCCATACCGCTTCCTGCAGCTAAGATTTGTATAGCCCACCAGCCTGGTGCGAAGGGGTCATTCATGTCAGCTTTACCGACGAATATTTGTCCATTATCTGCTGTCAGAGTAGTCAGGATATTGGAACTGTCTCCTAGATCCCAGATGATGCTTCCTGCTGGTTCAAATCCGTCTTGAATAAGTTCTCCGTGTTTATCAACTAAAGGAGCTGGAATGTATATTGTGATGTTATTATAACGGAACGTTGGCGTTGGATTTTCTTGGGATGTGAAAGCTGTTGGTTGTGAGAAATTTATGGCAAGAATAAGATCTCCAATATTATCTTGATTAGGAGTTGAGGTTAATATCGCTCCTTCGGGAGAATAAGAATTACCTGCGACTTGTAAGGGTTGTTCAAAATCTTGGAAGGGTGATTGGTATCCAGGAGGACTAGTAGTATTTGTATAGAAATTGAAACCAGATCCAGGCCATAAATAAGCTAAAGGTCCAGGAACATGTCCTGTGCCAAACGTATTAGTTGGATTCAATTCATGATCATTAGATCTAAAATAAGGTGATATGTCGTTTAGGTTACCTATAGTTGTATGAGCAAAAACTGGAGTTAAAAGTTGGGTCACTAAAAGGGTTACGAATAAAAAGAGAAAACCCCGGTGAACCATTCAACATTTGCTCCGATCAAATTAACATCATTTGGTTTTAATTTTTTTCTAAGGTTTAACTTTTTTCGATTTACGCTTTCGAATAAAATAATAAGCTATGGCACCTATTATTGCTACCCCAAAGAAAATAGGAGTTAATGAAGCTTCAGCGGGCTTAACATCAAACGACAATCGAAGCGTATCATCTAACGAGTTATCATCTTGGGTCCAATCAGTTCTTAGATCAAAATTATACTCTCTCTCAGGCGTATCAGAGTCGACATCAATGGTGAAAAACGCTACTTTAGTCTCTCCAGCAAGAATTGTACCAAGAAAGTCAGTCAATGTTCCAGAAAAAAAGTTACCTACCCTAAGTTG
The DNA here is from genome assembly GCA_007050885.1 of Candidatus Bathyarchaeota archaeon. The sequence continues at coordinate 6,556 of SMYQ01000060.1, read as the reverse complement.
TACTCTAACTGATTCTGCTTTGACAGCACCCGTATTTCTTAATTCAACTCTAATCACTCTACCAGAATCACCAGGTGACAATGTTGTAGGTGTTAAACTCACGATATCAAATTTAACTTTCTCGTTAAGATATATTTGAACCTCATCAATCGGTATGAGGCCATTTTCACTATCTATCGCCATCACTAGGGCATATTTACCAAATTTTGCGTCATCATCAATATCCACTATGAATCCCGACTCCGATACCTGTCCAGGTGGTAAGGATCCTACATAATGTCTATCTGAATCACTTGATGATGGTCTAAATGGTTCTTTCAGATCTAATCTTAATTGGAGGTCCTTGGCTGAAGCCTGACCAGAATTAACGATCTGGACTTTGATTTCAACCTGTTTGTTGGCGGGATAGAGTTTTGTTGGAGATGTAACGACGTTCTGTATACGAAGATCTCCTATCCATATTGGAACATCGATGATAATTGTTTTTTCTACTTGCTGCAATTCCCTGGCTGACCTATATGATATCCTAAGGTCATAACGGTAGATTCCTTCACTAGCAAGTGGATCAACGTCAACAGTATAGGTAAGAGTAAAACTAGATCTAGCTTCCATATCTCCAGCCATTTTTGAAATCGCTATTGCTGAATACTCTTTACCATCTCTATAGTAAGTATAAGAAAGTGGAGGTCCTATGAACAGTGTTGCATTAATATTACGGGCCAAATCGTCACCAATATTTGATAAGACTATTGAGAGTGGAGCATTTACATCGCCTGGTTGTGCTGTCGATGGTGCTGAGGGATTCGTACCCCAATAAACGGAAGAGGCGACGATTTCGCCCATTCCAATAGCTTCCACAGTGATATCTGAACCTAAAGCTCCAATTGGTATAGTTAAAATTAAAATTACCAACATCAAAATGTAATGTTTCAACATTATCACATATCCATAGGATGGAAAAAAATTGAATCAGAATGATATAAGAATTGTTGCTTGCTAATCAAAACCTAAATATTATACGCTTTGAACCCAGATTACCCTTTTCTGGATAACAGTTATTATCGACTTAAACAGACGGTTCTAGGAGCCTACGCTCTAAAGTCGTGAAATTCTATGTCTGAAATTGCGATCGTCACGAAAGAACTGACTAAGAAATTCGGTAATTTCACAGCCGTAGACGGTATACATCTAGAAATTCCTGAAGGACAATTGTTTGGATTACTAGGACCCAACGGTGCTGGGAAGACAACACTTGTTCGTATGCTTTGCACATTACTCGAACCTTCGGAAGGTACTGCTGAAATTGCAGGCTATGATATTAGAAAAGACGCAGCCGAAGTCAGGAAGCGAATTGGTGTTGTATCGGATGGCGTTTCACTATATAAAGATCTAACGATCGAGGAGAACCTGAAATTATTCAGCACTCTATATGATTTGCCAAGAAGTATCGCCGAGGATAAGATGCAGAGTCTATTGGACATGTTTAATTTTAAAGAAAAATCAAAGAGATTGGTAGGTGAGCTCTCATCAGGTTGGATGAAAAAAGCCATGATAATTGCGGCGCTAATTCATGGTCCTAAAATTCTTTTTCTTGATGAAGTGACTACTGGTCTTGATCCCCAGTCAGCTTTGGCACTTAGGCAATTTACAAGAAAATTATGCGATGAAGGCGTGACTGTTATTTGGACCACCCATTATATGACGGAGCCCGAAATGATCTGTGATCGAGTTGGAATAATCTTTGAGGGTAGATTGATACAGATAGGGACGCCAAAAGAATTAAGGAGCAGTGTATCTGAGCAATCTGTTCTCGAAATCGAGACTCCTAACTTGGACCCTAGTACACTGAAAAAAATTGAAGAAGTAGGCAATATATGTAAAGTCACATATGATGATCCAATACTTAAAGCCTCATGCATCGATGAAGGCGATAAACAAATTGAAGAGTCTGTGACAAAAATTCTTCTGGATGCAGGAGCAAGGATAAGCGCCATCAATACAAAAGAACCTACACTTGAAGAAGCATTTATCTCATTAACAGGTGGAGAAGAGGAAATAGATCAATTCATGGAGAAAGCTCGCCAAAAAGAATGATTATTTAATGAAATTTTACGTAAAATTTAGTCACTCTATGAGTTAACGATTGACAATGTCTCAGCTAAAGCATTTCAGTAATGTCTTTGCAGTAATGTTCAATGAATTTCGAATATTAAGGCGGAACCGTTCTGCAATTCTTATCTCACTTGTTGTGATCCCATTTTTTTTCACAGCATCTCTAGGAGCAGGAAGAGGAGGAGAAGGAGAGACTTATTCAGCCTCAGCTGAGATTCCTATCGCTTTCATAGATCAGGATCTTACCGAAGCTTCAGGCCGCTTGTACGAGACCCTAGTAAGATCAGAGAATTTCAATATGTTAATTCAAGGATATAGAGAAGAGGATGCTCTGGCAACTTTGGGAAAAGGTGGACTCTATGGCGCGATTGTTGTGCCAGAGGGGTTCCAAAAAAGATTATTGAATAATGAAACAGGAATAATTATTGTGCATGTTGATGATGGGTCCCCTGGTGTTGATGATGCAATCCTTTCTAATGTTGAGGCAAGTCTAACTAATTTCAATCCAAATCCAAGAATAAAACAGACAGGTAACATTGAATTCGTTGGGGTGGAAATAGTCAGGAAGGGGGCTAGTTTTTCAGGTTTTGCAGTCGGTTTGACGATCACACTTACTATGGTGGTAGTATTCGCAACATTTTATGAAATTGCTGGTGGTATGTCGCGAGAAAGAGAAACGGGAACCTATGCACACTTGTTAGTTAGTCCTGTAAGTTTAGGATCAATAATGATAGGTAAAACGTTCTATGTGGTATGTCTCAATATTATACGCACATTCATTGTTCTAGGTTTAGCGATTTATGTTTACGGAGCAAGTATCCAAACAAACTTCTTGTCACTGGTTTTAAGTGTACTTTTTATTGCAATACTAACGATGGGCTTTGGTTTTCTAGTTTCATCATTCGGAGTTGGCGTAAGGGCTGTCGTTATCATAGAGTTCTTTTTAATTCTTTTTCTATTTGCCTTCAGCGGTTTTTTTATAGATAAAGAACTACTGAGAGGTATATCACAGACAATAGCAACGATTCTTCCATGGGCTTACGGTATTGATATCCTAAAACGAACAATACTAATAGGTCAACCCTTGTTGACCCTTACATATCAATTGCAGATAATATTCATCTCCATCATGTTATTCTATGGAATCGCATATCTACTACTAAAATTATCACGAGAGAGGCTCGTAAAATGAATCGCCTTATTCGTGATACCATAGTTGTAACCCAAAAAGAACTGAAACAGCTTAGTAGAGACCCATTATCTCTAGCCTTAACGGTAATGTTTCCAATCCTCTTGATCAGTATATTCATTGTGATCTCCTCAGCCTTCGGTAATCCGAACATCGTGCCAATAGTTATAGCAGACTTGGATGGATCAGGAGAATCGAAGATTCTTATTGATAAAATATCTTCAACTGAATTGGTTCGTATAGCTCAATTGGTACAAACTGAAGAAAAAGCTATTGCAGTCGTTGAATCAGGTGAGGTAATAGGATCGATCGTCATTCCTGCCGGATTTGGAAATAGACTTCTCAACGCACAAGAAGCATTTGTTGTAGTCCAAACTGATAATACAAAAATCTTAGCCAGCGCTAATATCCTTAGAGCGGTTGCTGAACAAAAACAAGAACTAATAGATGATCTTACGGAACAATATAACTTGAAAACCGCTTCCGTTGAAATAGTGTCTAGACCTATTTCGGGACGTCCACCAAGTGGAGATTTCATACTGCCAGGACAGTTAGGAATGATCATCATTTTGGGTGCCTTTGATGATGCAGTCAATGCTATGACTCGAGAGCGTGAACGTGGTACGTTTCCAAGACTTGCACTTACTCCTATGAATATTTTCTCTATCTATAGCGGAAAAATGGTATCAACTCTTATAATAAACGCATTGCGGACTACTTTTATGCTCATCATCTTTGTTTGGAATGGTTTAGTAATTCAAGGAAACATAGCACTAATTTATTTAACGACATCATTAATCGCTATGTTTACCTTATCCTTTGGTTTGCTGATTTCATCTAGAGTTCGCAGTTCTGCAACTTTAACAATTTTAGAAATTGCCATTACCTTTCCGCTATTCCAGCTAGCAGGAGCATTTTCAGCACCGGAAGTACTTGCTCCTGCTGGTCGAGCAATATCTAGAAGTCTCCCTTGGACTTATGGCATTGAAGCTTTAAGGCGAATAATGTATCTTGGTCTGGGTTTGGAAGGTGTAGCAGGTAATCTAGCAATATTGTTGATAAGCACGATGATCCTCCTCCCAATAGCAACTCTACTCTCAAAACGAACAATATAACTAGAAAATCCTATTGAGAGTATTATGCGGCTAAAGAGTTATTTCGCCAAAGATTCTAAATGGTAGAAATCGAAATTATTATTGTAAAATTATAGGGTCCTGTATTAGATTTAGTATATACTTTTCATCAGCACACTGTGAATAGATAATCTTCTCATTATCAACTTAAATCGTAAGGCTCTTATCGTGCAATGTTCGATGTGACGAATAGGTGAGAATCTGATTGAGTCTCTCTGGAAAAATCGCTTTGGTCACCGGTGCAGGAAGCGGCATTGGTAAGATATCGGCGATACAAATGGCTCAAAATGGAGCGGAATTAGTCCTCTTGGGACGAAATGAAAAGAAACTTGCTGAGACTTCTTCTGAGATCTCAACATCAGTAGGGAAATGTAAATGGTACTCTGTTGATGTGACGAACACAAAAGAGCTTTCTAATTCTATACAAAAAATTCGAAAAGAATGTGGGGAAATAGACATTCTTGTAAATAGTGCCGGAGTTAACATTCCACAAAAAGCAGAGGATGTCACAATCGACGCTTGGAATACAATAATGGATACCAATGTGAAAGGATTATTTTTCTGTTGTCAAGCTGTAGGTCGACAATCCATGATCCCACGAAAGCAAGGAGTAATTGTAAATATCTCTTCTCAAGCTGGAAAAGTTGCACTGCCTTTACGTGCAGCTTATTGCTCCAGCAAAGGAGCAGTAGATCAACTGACGAGAGTTCTAGCATTTGAATGGGCTAAATACGGCGTAAGAGTAAATGCCGTCGCACCTACATTTGTTGAAACGCCATTCACAAAAGAGATGTTAATCGATCAAGAGTTCAAAAATTATGTAATGAATAAAATACCGTTAAAACGATTAGCTACTCCCTTAGAAGTTGCAAATGCAGTATGTTTTCTAGCCACAAATCAGTCCAGTATGATCACTGGAGCAATCATTCCAGTTGATGGAGGCTGGACAATTCATTGAATAAGTAAAACGAATCCTATTTATGCAATATTTTTTTGAAAAACACTTTCCATGTGACAAAAATGCTTGGTGAGGCATTTGCAGTATTAGCTGCAATACTTTGGGCAGGTTCGATGGTTGTTGCAGCAAAGACTCTGAGAGATGTTGGACCTGTCCGTGCAAATGCGTTTAAAACATTATTCTCAGCCGCAACCATGTTGCCTATTGCTTTTCTTATGGGTGAATTCCAAAATCTATTTTATCTTGATTTCTATGGGTCCCTTTATGTTATTATTGCAGCAATAATTGGATTTGGCGTAGGTGACACTCTTCTCTTTAGAAGTATTAGTTTGATTGGTGTTTCCAGATCTTATACGATCGGATATTCCTACCCATTTTTCGCTATAGCGTTAGCAACAGTATTTCTAGGTGAGCCTTTTCTTTTGAGATACGTTTTTGGAGCAGTTATAATCTTTTTTGGAATAGTCAATATTTTTCTTGAGCGAAATGTTGCTTTCGAAAAGTCAAATACTAAGGGGTTCTTAATTGCATTTGCCGCTGCTATATCTTGGTCAATAGGAACCGCTTTAGTAGCTCTTGGTTTGAGAACTATAAATATTATTCAGGCAAATACTATCCGTTTTCCTCTTTTATTTATTTTCTTATTTATCATCTCTATATTGCGGCCTAGTGAGTCAAGACTTAATAAAGAAAATCTTAGTCTATTGCTACTATCAGGAATTTTAGGAATGACAATTGGAGGAATTGTATTCTTATTCAGTATAGAGCTTATCGGCGTTGCAAGGGCGACTCCTCTTAGTTCATCATCGCCTTTATGGGCGGCGATTATGTCTAGTTTTTATTTGAAAGAAAAAATCACATGGCGAGTCATCATGTCGTCAATTATGGTTGCTTTTGGGACATATTTCTTGTTTTGAATATATGAACTTATGATAGTAAGTTGATTTGAGTTTAAACAAAGTTTTTGATAGTCGTTAGTTTTTATAGGTTGTTAATTTCTCAATCGTTTTATCAGTAACGAGATATGTGTCCTCGAATCTTATTCCTGCATTTTCATGTTGAGAAATTAGAGAGGGAGCTTGTGCAAACGCAAAAACAATTCCAGGTTGAAGATCAAAATCGTAAGGATACCAGAATGAAGGAGGATCATTGGCGGCAATGCCT
>SMYQ01000185.1 GCA_007050885.1 Candidatus Bathyarchaeota archaeon | reverse complement strand
GGTATCTTCGGTTCAGCCCACAGCAGAATGGGTGTGAAGTCGTGAGCAAGAAAGAGTTCAAGCGGTGCGTGAGGGTAAATGTAGCCTATAAGTCCATGTTCAGCTGCAATGAGTTCTTGAACTTCTTGATGTCGAGCAGCAATGAGAGCATCATAAGTTAAGGGAGTACTCATTTGAACCAACCAAACCTTATGGATATCTATCGGCTTTTGCCTTAAGCTTTCGCACCCAACCAAGGATTACCAATGAAAACTAGATGTTAATTTCTGTAATTACCAAAAACTCCTTTAATGAATTAAGACATTCAGTCTCATTGCGAGGTTTTTTCCTTGACTACTTCGATTGAAATGGTAGACTTGACCAAAGAGTTTGCGAAGATCAGAGCAGTTGACAATGTCTCATTGGATGTTCGACGTGGTGAAGTGTTCGGATTTCTTGGGCCCAACGCTGCTGGGAAATCGACAACAGTGAAAGTCGCAGCGACTTTGTTAGTGCCCAGCAAAGGTTCGATTGTTATTGAAGGATACGATGTCCTAGAACAACCGGTTGAGGTACGATCGATTATTGGGCTTCTCCCTGAAGATGGAGCTTCGACCCATTATGACCGATTATCAGCCTACAAGAACTTGGAATACTTTGGTCGACTCTATGATGTACCTGAAGAGACTCTTGAGAACCGAATTGATGAACTGCTAGAGTTCCTAGAACTTTCTGATCGCAAAGATGATTCTCCGGCAACCTACTCAACAGGACTTAAGCAGAAACTATCTATTGCCCGGTCAATGATTCATAATCCCCAAGTGGTATTTCTTGATGAGCCAACATCCAGTTTGGATCCAATCATGTCCAAGAGGGTGCGGGAGTTTATCGATACTCAGGCTGAAGGAGGAACGCAAACCTTCTTTCTTTGTACCCATTTACTTTCTGAAGTTGAAGCCCTCTGTGACCGTGTGGGATTCATTTCAAAAGGAAAATTGGTGGAAGTCGGGCGTCCAAAGGAGTTGCGCCGCAAGTTCTGGACTTTACGCACCTATGAAATACAGCTTACTGATTCTAATTTGCAAAAATCTGGTGAAATTATTACCTCCACAGGTCTAGCCAAATCAGTGAAGATTGAAGGGAGCCGCATTGTTTTCGAACTTGAAAATGCGGAGACTAAGAATCCCCAGATTGTCCGAGCCCTCGTTGAGTCTGGAATGAATATAATTGAACTGCGAGAACGTGTACCAGACCTTGATGCTGTATATCAAAAAGTGATTGGAGGGAACTAAAATGTGGAAGAAAGCTTGGTTTATGGCCCAAACCGAAATGCGAATGGTCTTCAAGAGCCGACAAGTCCGCATGATTCCGATCATTGTTGTTATTATGTCTGTAGCTTTTGGAGGGATTATGACCTGGTTGATGTTATCCTCTGGAGGAATCGATGCAGCTCTTTTTTCTGTGACATTAGGTTCGATTATGGGCGCAGTGGTGATAATGCTCCCCCTGATGTTGCCGATTCTAATCGCTGCAGATTCGATTGTGGGGGAGAAGGAGAGGCATACATTGGTTCCATTGTTGGCTACACCACTTACTGATGGCGAGTTACTCCTTGGAAAATTCTTAACTGCTATGATTCCGGGGCTACTTGTGGCCTATGGAAACCTTGCACTTGCAGTCTTGGTTGTGAATGGAGTTGTCTTCTTCATGGCTCCGCAGTTTCTCTGGGTCTGGCCTGATTTGCTCTCACTTGTTCAGGCAATTATTCTCCCAATCCTATTTGCAATTCTTGCTGTTGGGCTGATGGTCATTATCTCTGGTAGAGCAAACACTGTGTATGAAGCTTATCAGACTGGTGGCATTCTAATTCTTCCTGCCATGGTGTTTGCCTACTCTGGCTTCCTGTTAGGGCTAGGCTGGCTCATCTTCGTTATCGGATCCATAATCATCCTTTTTGTTGATTTCATTTTGTTCCGTATCGCTCTCCGATTGTTCAATCGTGATCCCCTCATTACACGAACTGGTTAGTCAACCTTTGAATGTGACCTAAGATTAAAAACAGGAACCGGATAAGTAGCTCATTACGAGTGTGATTTTACATGTCGAAGGTATACCGAATTATTGCACGTGTTCATGAGACACGGGCTGAAGAAGGAAAAAGCCCTTGCCGTCTGTATAAGGTCGGAGATGAGTTCGATCTCTCAAAGCCTGAAGAAAAGGAGAAGATTTGCCGTTGGGCATATAACGCCATGTTCCCCTTCATAACGATTCTTGAATTTGATGGAACGATACCATGGGAACCTGATAAGAACCGAGGTTATGTTGCTTGTCCTGACCCCCATAATATTGTGGTGTTTGAGTTACGCCGTGAAGGCATTATAGAGACACGAGAAAGTCCATAGCAGAACTTATTGCGTTGCAGCGGACTGATTTGTATCCGCAGGTGGATGGATGAAGCAAGAAGGGTCTTCTGCAAGGTGATTGCCTGTCACCGCCCAAGACCGTCCACGACATCCACCACAAAGTCTTCGGTATTCGCAGCTACTACATTGTCCTAGCAACCGATTCTCGCGGTCACGAAAATCGAGAAAGACGGGAGCCTCTTGCCAGATTTTCAAGAAGGAGGATTGACGGATATTTCCACAAGAAATTTCAATGAAAGGACAGGGCCACACCTCTCCATTGGGTTTAATATATACAAATCCTCGCCCTGCAGAGCAACCATGGAAGACCATTTCAGCTAACCAAAGTAAGGGTCCCCTACGAATGCCGTTCTGTTGCAAGAGGAAAGGCCAGTATTGGGGTCCTGCGACCGGTTCCATAATGGCATGTGTATGGGTTTGAGCTTTGGCTATAAATCGGATTAACTGCTCATTTGCAGCTAAATCAAGAGCCGCGTTTTTAATTTTCCGTCCCCGACCGACAGGAACGAGTTGGTACATGAGCAGAATCCCAGTTCCGACTCGTTCTATGAGATCCATGAGGGGCTTCATCTGATCCATGTTATATTCCATGGCAGTGATATTGACATGGAGAAGAATGCCAACTTTGTGAAGTGCACGAATGCCTCATAAGGCGTCGTTAAATGATCCCGGCTGTCCGCGGACCATATCGTGTGTCTTGGCGTCAAACCCATCAAGACT
>SMYQ01000287.1 GCA_007050885.1 Candidatus Bathyarchaeota archaeon | reverse complement strand
GGAACCATAGACGAACCAATGCTGGAAAGCTGGACAACGATTTCCGCTTTAACACAGGTAACAAGCAAAATAAAGCTTGGAACACTGGTAACTGGCATTATTTATCGGAATCCTGCTCTACTCGCCAAAATGGGGGCAAATGTTGATTTGATGAGCAACGGAAGATTAGTTTTAGGAATAGGCGCGGGCTGGTTTGAAACAGAGGCAAACGCCTACGACATACCCTTCTTTACTGTTCTAGAACGGGGCAAACGTCTTGAGGAGTCAGTTCAAATCATAAAGGGAATGTGGACAAACCCCAAAGGCTTCACCTTCCAAGGTAAATACCACAAAGTAAACAACGCCCTCTGCATACCTGAACCAATCCAAAAACCACATCCTCCGATAATGATTGGCGGAGGAGGGGAAAAACAAACACTGCGCATCGTCGCAAAATATGCAGATGACTGCAACCTTTTTGGGGGACCAAAAGGAATCACGGCTAAACTTGACGTTCTAAAGAAACATTGCAGTGCCATCGGTCGCGATTATGATGAAATATTGAAGACTGCTCTTACGACCGTAGTAATCGCTGAAAACAAAAGGGAGTTAGCCAGTGCATTGGCGGGTGTTCGGGACCCAGGTGTTAGTGACGAGCAACTGGACGAAATTGTCCTCTACGGAACCCCTGAGGAGGTGGCGGCTAAGATTAAGAATCGGATGCAAGCGGGGATTCAGTACCTAATCGTTAATTTCAAAGGGGGTTTGGGCAAACCAAGCAGTAACCAGCTAACGGACGCCGTTGCAAACTCGGAGAAAAACTCGTTAAAGTTATTCGCTGAAAAAGTTGTTCCCCAATTTCAATAAAACATATCGTCATCGGGGCGCTGGCGAGAGGTCAAAACGAATTTCCATCCAAGTGTCCGATGTGCAGTGGAGAATTGAGTTGTTGAAGAAAGGTTCAGTCAAGAATAATAGAGCTTTCATTTCCGTTTCTTAACGATAAAATACAATCCCACAACAACCGAAACCGCAACGGCTATTCCAGCTACCGCAAAAACGAAATATTCAGGAAGACCTGCAGATTCAGAAGCCGATAAAGACCAAATCCGAAGATCCGGATCACAAAGTTGGTTAACATACATACACCCAACAGTAACAATCTCCGTAACGCCATCGCCGTCAACATCTCCCGTACCTACATTCCAAGCAAACACGCCCTCACCAATAGTCCAATCTTCCTCATGCTGTAGCCTCAGTATTTCACCATCCCAAGTCCAAATAGTAAGAAACGCAGCCTCCGGCTTAGTGTCAACATCAAACCCCCCATAAACCGCTGTGCCGCCACTAACCAAAATCTCCAAGTCACCATCACTATTAACATCACCCAAAGCAACAGCCTTAACCTCCGTAATATCCTCAACGAACCATTCCCTACTCCCCTCAAGAATAAAATTCACACCATTCCAACTCCAAATCCTAAGCTGAGCATTCATCTTCTCCCCATCAAAAGCAAACCCACCCGTAACCACTTCAGCAACCCCATCCCCATCAACATCCCCCACCTTAACATTCTCCACCAAAGTATTACCCATAGGATCCCCAGTAACAGTCACTCCAAAACCATCCTCCACCAAACGCCACTCCTCACTAGCCTTCAACACCAAGTCTTCCCCTTCCCACTGCCAAACCCGCAACTGGCTACTGCTGTTGGCGAGACCATGATCGTAGCCACCAGTAACCACTTCCACAACTCCATCGTTGTCCAAATCAGACACGCGAACCGATTTTGCCCCAGCGTCTTCTCCAGTACACCATTCATAGCTCTTCAATAAAGAAATGTTTTCTCCATCCCACCTCAAAATGCACAACCGAGCAAACGCAGTATTATTTCTGACGATTGTTCCTGCAGCAAATATCTCTGCCATCCCATCGTCATCTAAGTCACCAACATGAATCGAAGCAGCGCTAACCCCCTCAAAACTGGATCTCAAAACTAAATCCTCATTATCCCAACTCCAAACTTGAATTAAGCTGGAACTATCTGTCATGTTTGATACATACCCGCCTGTGATTATCTCTGGCTTGCCGTCGCCATCTAAATCAGCAGAATAAATTGTACGCAAAAGTCCCTTCCACGGCTGATAAACTTCAAGAGTAAAGTTCTGGCCGTCCCAATTCCAGATGCCAAATGGGGCTTCCACCTCACTAGCGTTGTGGTAATCTCCACTATACGTCATCCCTCCAGTTACCAATTCCACTACCCCGTCGCCGTCAACGTCACCAACGAAAAAGTTGTGGGTGCCGAAGTTGCAGGTTCCGCCAACCCCATATGTCGGCCAATGCTGCTCCCACTCCAAAGTCAAGACTTCATCCTGAGCATCAACTGTTGGAATTATCAAAGATAAGAAAGCGAAAAGTAATAGAATTTGAAGTAGCACAAATAGCAGAAATCGGTTAGAGAGACTTTTCACTATATTTCACGTCCAATCGAATCTTCTATTTATTTTTTGGGCAATAAGATTTTTTTGTTTCAAAGGGGTTGCTGGGGCTCCGGGCGACAAACTTGAAGGAGAAAGAGAGAATGAGAGTGGTTTGTAATCATTCACTTTTTACGTCCAGAGTCCTCTCAGCCAATTTCTCCAATTTCTATGATGTAACCCCAACAAAAAAACAGAAAACAAAAACTATCTTAACCAACTTCGCGCTCCATCAAAACGTAGAGAGCGTGCAAGCCAGCAGGATTTCCCAAACCACCTATCGACTTAGCTTTCCAGCCTTCTTTTGCCATGCGATTAATCTGCGCTACAAGATTCCTAGCATCACCCGTATCATAGAGAATTTCATATTCCCTAATTTCAATCACCTCCTTCTACCAGCGTTTTCGTCTATAGCCACTCAATTCTCTTGTTAGTACACCAACCAAGTCACGGTGTTTTCGCAGAATTTCATGCCAAGTATCACCCTTCTCCGTTTTTCGATATCCCTCTTCCTTATTCCCTTCAATCAAACCATTTTCTTCAAGATATCTCAGTGTGCTGTCTGTTTGATACGGATTTCCCGCTCGCCTGTAGATATCATACCATAATGTCTTGCCCCTTTTCAACTCCATAGCATCAAAAATATCTAAATATTCTCTGAGCCT
>SMYQ01000100.1 GCA_007050885.1 Candidatus Bathyarchaeota archaeon | reverse complement strand
CAACATCAATTGTGATAAATTGAGGAGTCAAGACCAATTCCCGAATGTATTCTTTATCAGTCTCATTTACCCCAAGACTGATGCTCATTCCGTATCCATGACCATCAAGTTCATCAACTCCATCTTGTCCATCAAATCGGTGCATGATATAGCAATAGTCTTTATCCGCTAGCTTTTTTGCAACGTCTACCGAAATAACATCCCGCATGTTAGCAGGAATAACTGGAAGTTTGAAACCACAGTTCAAGAATGAAACCGAGGTATCTCCATCATCCCGCGTATCTAACTCTGAGTACCTTGGAGGAAGAATTACGTCATCGTACGTGAAAATCTTTCTAACCATACGCCGTCCATTCTACGAAATTCTTACGAAGAAGTCAAGATTTTATTGAAGGAGAGCATTGACCCATTTTTTTCTTTGGTCATTCCAAAAAAACCAATGGTTGTTTTTATACTGACGAAGCATTTCGGTTGGCCCGCCAGGACCACCTAATTTTACAGAGAATTCGTAGAAAGCATCATCAACTCTATGAATGTCAACACGATAGAATTGATCGCCCCATATTTTTGATGCCACCTTCTTGGCAATGTCAAGGTTAGAAAGATGAGTTGTAACTCCTTCAAACAGAAGTTCTTGAACACACTCTCGGATGAGAGCTTTCAATAAACTTGTTTTCATGAATTTATCCGAGTTCGGACAAAATATTGCGAACGATCTCGTCGGTTCGCTCCCATTGATTCGAAATGGGATTCTTCACTACTCCTTCGGCGAGAGCAACTTGCCCCACTGGAGCCATAAACGCTCCTTGGGTAGATGGGTTAGAAACAAAGTCAAACGCAATCAGTTCGAAGTCGTCGCCAACAATAGCAGTTCCTTCCTGAACACTCTTCTGGAGTGTTCCAAGTCCACGACTCGAAATCCCGAGACGGATTCTATTTTTGAACAATTCCCGAAGAATGTTCCCATTTGGAGTGGTCAATACTTCCACCGTTCCAATGAGATCGTCTCCATCCCAATGCATTTCTACAACGTTGTGAGAAACATTCTTCAAGTTAACAACTGAAGATTCTGGATGGTCAAGTTCGCCCATAGCTCTACGCTCGGCGATAAAGGTGCTGATATACTTTTGGACTTCTCGTTCCAAAACATCGTCTGGGTAGATTCGTCCATTCTGGTTTTTTCTACCTTTACGCTGTAAAATACCCGTGACCTTAAATGGTGCGTCTGGGTTGCTAAACGCTTCCCGAAGCATCTCCTTATCGGGCTCAAAGGTCATACATTCGACTAAAAGTTTTTTGTCCTTTTGCATATTATTTCGCTCCTTCTTCATCTTCGAGGGAGAAAGTATCTTTTCCGTCATCCCGTGGACCAAGATCTTTCATGATTTTCTTGATCCTAAGTTTGTAGGATTCCTTAGATGGAGTAAATGCGGCCAGTTGAAACGTCGTGTCGATGTTTCCTCTTCGGCCACTCATTGTTTTTAAAATTCTTTCCAGATTTGGTTGGGTTAACATAATCCCCAGATGCTCTTTAGGAAGCGTCAGATCGTATACAGCGACCGTTCTACCATCGGAGAGGGTCTTCATCCACCCCAATGCTTTTACGAACTCTCTGACGCCAATCCTGGGGTCTTTCAGCATCCTCTTAACCCACGGCGAAATATCGTCCACGATGTTCTCGATGGAATAGGCATCATACATCCCCGTATCTTCTTTCACAGGAATGGTTGTTCTTCCGGGCAATCTTGCTACAGATGGCGAAGCCACTACCTTCGGAACGGGAGGGGTTTTATCTGGAGACTCTGGTTGTTCGGCGTTTGGTGTACTAGACAATCCAATTATTTGGATTTTTGCCCTTGGCTTGAGGAAATATTCCTTTTCCTTCTTACCGCTCCGATCATGAGCAACAACAACGAAATTGTCATAGTAATCATCAATTGTTATTCCATCGACATTAATCTCGTAGTCTTTTTCAAACTGCTTGTAACCCCGGGAGGCTCTGGCTCTAATCCTCTTCCCCCTCAGTTTTTCATTCATGGCGTCTTCGAATCGACTCTTTACTTGATCCGTAGACCCATCAATAGCCCGTTGAAAATTAGACCAATCCCGCCCAAGGTCATATGATTGACCTTGTAAAACTGCATATTCGACTACCAGTTTAAGCGGAATCATATTATCTCTTGTCTGCCGGTCTATTCATTTCTTTCTTGCCAATAGGCGTCAGCGTATATCCAAGAGCCGCCGAACCAGCGAGTCCCTTTTTACTGCCGCCTTTTGGAGAAAGCCATCCAGGGATTTGATATCCTGAAGTTCCACCATCGGTGGTATTTGTCTCAGTAATTTGTTGCTCTTCCTCTTCTTCCGTCTTCTTAAAAGCTTTTGGAGTCGCAATTGGAGATACTGCTCCTGTCGTGGTCATTTCACGGAAAATCCCCCGAACAATTTCACGAATTAATCCTTCCAATTGAGATTTCTTCATGACTTCTTTTACTCGAAGAGTCTTCACCCGATCCATAAGTTCTGCACTGCCAGTGTCTTTTGCCATTCTATAAAGGTCAATGATAGTATTGGCCGGTACCCGACTTCCTGCGGCCACTTTAGCCAACATCTGCTTTACCTTGTCTTCTTGTGATGGGGGTTCTGGACGTTCTTGAGCGGCAGGAACATCAATGGGCTTATCCATTCCTGTGGCAGTCAGCATTTGTTGCATGAACTCAGAACTTGGTCCAGCAAGCCACGATTGAAGTTCGTTTGTGTTCTGTAGAAGTCTTCCGATTTCTCCAGTCATCCACAAATAGACTCGTTGTGGGAAAGCAATGACCGTTTGATATCCACGGTCACTCATGTAAACTTTCTTGTCTGGATTCCATTCGAATCCAGCATTTGTAAGTACGGCTTGAGTTTTTGGTTGGGCTTCGCCCCGCGTTTGAATAGCGTCACCAAGCCCTTGAATTGCTTTTATGGGGACAACCCCATATTTTTGCATTAAACCTGCGATTTTTTGTAGATCATTATCCATTCTTCGTCTCCAGTTGTTTCTTAACTTCCTTGAGCAATTCGTAAGAAAGCATCAGTACCATGACATGATTGTCCTTTACAATCTTACCTGGGTTGATTTTATCCAACT
>SMYQ01000038.1 GCA_007050885.1 Candidatus Bathyarchaeota archaeon | reverse complement strand
GGTTTTGCACAGCCAACTGTATCTAGACATCTTAAAGTATTAACGGACACTGGCATTTTAAAAAGACGTAAAGAAGGAAATAAGATGGTATACTCAATCACTTATCCAAAGATTCATGAGCTAATAGATCTTGTTGATGCAAGATTCATTGATTCGTTAAGTAAACATGTAATCGCCATGGTAAAGAATGGCTATCGATAGTGCACATATTTATCTACTGCAAACAGGCGCTAAAGAGGATTAATTCTTTTATCAGAAAGGATTGTCGTAGAAAAAATTCTCAATAAAGAATGAATATCAGTTGAGATATTTTTAAAGAAAAAAGAATGAAGAGCCGATAACCAGCTCTTATAGATTGACTTATGCGGTGTAGTACTACATTTCAGACCATGGTTTTACAGGGTACCATAGCTCTCCAGGATTGGCGTCCATGGGCCAAACAACTTCTTTCTGGCCGTTCTGCCATTGTACAACACCCATCTTATGACCTATCTGAAAACCGGTCACAGGATCAATTTTGTATTTACCATAGAATGTTGTCATCTCCATCTCGCCAGCAATCTTCCTTATTGATTCTGAGTTTAGCGGATCATCACTTAGTTCCATAGCCTTCTGAATAACTAATCCTTGTTGATAGCCAGTTGCCACCACGTAGTCAGGGATATCTCCATAATCATTCTGATATAGGTCAATAAATTCGTCATGACTCGGCCCATAATCTTCTTGATATACCATTCCTTTTTCCCATTGAGTGCATGTTATGGATCCTTCAGCATACTTCCCGAGTGTCTCGTAGTAATCTGGATAAACAACACCTGTACCTGACCATAGAAGTTTGACATTAAAGTCAAGATCTTTCATGTTCTTTACGGTTATGATAGCGTCATCATATGATCCAGGATTAAGTAATATTGCTGGTTTGGCCGCTTTTGCCCTACTTAATAGTGGTGTAAGGTCTGTTTGTCCCGTATTATATGTATCATAAGAGACTATGTTGAATCCTAATTGCTCAGCATATTCTTTACCATACGTGCCTACAGTAGCTCGGAATGCATCGTCACCATGAATTATTGCAATATTCTTTGCTTCAGGATCTTTTGGGATTACTCTTTCCTTGATCATATCTAGTATTCCCGCCATATAGTATGGTCCATTAGTGATAGTGTGAACGATATATTTCCAGTCTCTATAGTCCTTCGGATTAAAGGAGCTTGTACCATAGACTTCGAACATTCGATATTGCTCAACCATGGGGACCGTCGCCATACCAAGAGGACCCCATGCAGGCCCCAATAACAAGTCTACTTTATCTTCTGTAATCAGTTTCTCATAAAGTCTCGGTACATTTTCAGGTTTAGAATCGTCGCTATAGAGTATTAGTTCAACTTCGTAGGTGTTTCCGTCTCCAGCCTTTATTCCACCAGCTTCATTAACTATTTTGGCCCAGAGCTCGTTTCCATTATATTCAGCTCTACCTACTATAGCCTCTCTTCCAGTTAATGGTTTAGATCCACCGATTTTTACTGTCTTCTTCCCAGTTGTGGGTGTTGAAGTTGGGGTAGTTGTCGGGGTTGTTGTTGAAGCGGGGGCTTGATAATATTGGGATATTCCATACCCAGCCGCAGCAATAGCACCAATACCGACTGCAGCACCTGCATACTTTAGATATTTACGCCGACTGATTTTGTCTTCACTCAATTACAATCACATCTGATTTCTTTCGATTATCTTAGTTGAATATATCTCATTTGGGTAATATTTCTTTATTGCGTAGTTTTGTTACACACATTAGGTACGTTCTCCCGATTGTAAGTTCATTCCGAAAAAATTAATTTCAAAATGTCCGAATGGTCTGACACTTTTTAAATCAGCTTCGGTGGCGATAGGCTATGAAAGAGAGAACTGTACCCAGCAGGAAAAATGTAACTCCAAATATAGTGCCCTGAATACCTGGAGGAAATCCTTTAAAAAGAACGATAATAGAGCCGCCCACCAGTCCAATTATGGCGCAATGGGTCAAAGAAAACCAGCGCGATAGTGCGTGATGGATTATCTTAGCAAAGATAAAAACTCCCAGAATGCCCCCTAGAACGATTATTGCAAGGGAAACTAGAGCAATTTCGTTAACTGCCTCCACCATAACAGTATATTGACCGAACATGAGGAATACGAGGGACCCACTAACACCCGGCACAATCATAGCTCCCCCAGCAACTATGCTAACCAGAAATAGTATCAGGGGAGTGAAATCTTGAACATAGGCCCCCAAGAAAGGCTCAGTAGATCTAAACATCCCAAGAGCAAGGATTAGGATTAGACTAATTCCGATAGTAAATATTTCCTTTACTCTAAGACTCTTGAGCCGCGAGTGAGCCACTATGGAAGGGATGGATCCCAAGATAAGGCCCATGAAAAACAAGAGCGATAACTGTTCATACTTCATGAGGGCCCATTCGATAAATCTCGCAAATAAGACGACTCCGATTACTGCACCTATTCCTAGAGTGATCAAGAATCCAGCATGTTGTCTCCATTTGGATGGAGAACCGATTAATTGGCTAATAGATTCTATTAGTCGATCATAAAGGCCGAGAATTACCGCCATGGTTCCACCTGAGACACCTGGGATCATGTTGGCCACTCCAATGAGAGTGCCTTTAATCAGGGTTACAGGGATATTTTTCATGCAGAATCCTTTTAGCACGTGCACTGTTTTTTACAAGTTTTTCGTAATCGATCTAAAATAAAATTTTGTTTTTCTTGTATGTAAAATCGATTTCAGATCCACACTAGACTTTTCTGGCAACCTCAACTTCGTCGACGCTATGTATTGTAGCTCCCATCTCTTCTATACATGTTTTAATGGTTTCTAGGTTGATATCACTTCCTTCAACCAGAACTTTAATGCTCTCTGTATTCTGATCAATCTCTGCCAAAGAAACATTTACTCGATTCGCACCATTACAACTTACAATACGTTGGGCTAATTCAGGTATTGTAGGTTGATGTGGTTTTAATACATCTAACACGACTTTCTTTATCGTCGGTGGTTGAACCAAACTATCATCCATTTTCTTAGAATTTCTCCAGTCTTAATCTGCATTAACACTCGTATTTTAAGTATAGGTTAGCTCAAGCTATCGAATCATATATTCCCCA
>SMYQ01000068.1 GCA_007050885.1 Candidatus Bathyarchaeota archaeon | reverse complement strand
TCCCATGAGACTGTGCCAGGCATAAGAGGGAAAGGAATGTCGAAGGGTGGTCCTTTTATCACTTCAGATGCTGCGGCAAGAGCTCCTAGTATACTGGCTAATGCAAGTTTTCGAGTGTCCAATCTGTGCAATTGTGCCTTAACCTATATGGAATAACACGGTATAACTTAAATAATGTTTATGTTTATTGTAAAATATATTGGTTTTTTTGCTAAATAATATTGGTGTATTTAGAGTATTTCTTGAACGATTTGAACACATTTTTTTATAATGTTCACGTTTTTTAGATATATTACACGTGAACGTCCCACCTCGTAAACGCCTATTACCCCACTCTTCTCTAGCACTCCAATATGTCTGTAAATTGTGGCATAATCTTTCTTCAGCGCCTGAGCTACGGCCTTTATGTGTAGGGGTCTCTCAGTTTCGCTTACCAACTCTACAATCTTTAATCTCGTTGGACTGCCTAATGCACTAAAGACTGCAGAAACTTTGTAAAGTTGTTGTTCCTTAAGCACAATTAAACCTATATTTATTGTATATGCATCTAAGTTATGACATTTTCGCTAAACATCCCGGTAGAGTTCCGAAAACTGTCAACAATCATGAATCTGTTATTTGGAGTTAGAGTCCTTTTCTGATTGAACCAACGATTCTCTTAAGTAGTCTCCCAAAGTCTCACCAGAAATCACTTCAATACTGTAATCTTTTGGGTCAATCGAATGCTTATAATTCTTTGCTGGAACAATAACCTTCTTGAAACCCCACATCTCGGCAGCTTTAATCTTCTCATGCAATCCACCAACTGCCGTAACAGGAATCACATCATCGACGCTGACATTTATTTCACCAGTTACAGCAACATCTTGTCTGATTGGCTTTCCCTCTATTAAAGAACAGAGAAGAATTGTCATTGTGACTCCTGCGCTTGGTCCATCAACACTGTAAGCCTGAGCAAAATCTATGTGTGTGAAAAACTCTTGTGCAATGTCAACACCGTACTTCTGCAAGATAACACTTCTTACCTTAGCTACACTATCATTGATGAACTGCTCTTGTCCCGCCTTTGCTATTCCCGTGACTTTATAGTATCCTTGCAGCTTATTGTCACATCTGTTGTCCCTTTTTTCTAGGAAACCTTTGACTGTTAGGATATTCCCAGTCATCTCTCCGCTATATGGGTCTTTTACTACAGCTATTCCATAAATCTGTCCTAACTTTGCACCTTGTGGTTTGATTTCTAGAAGTTTTCCTCTTTCACTCATCTGATGTTCAAGAATCTGTTTCTGAATTGTTTTACAGTGCTTCTCGATGGCTTCTTTAACATGCCTCTTTTCAACAAATTCCAAACCTTCATTCATTGCTAAGGTTGCAGCTGTTTTTACCAACGAAATCATGGGACGGAATTTGGTAGATAATGCATCTTTTTTATTGCTTCTCCTACGACCCTCATCAATAATTTCTTCACATGCCGCTCTACTGAATGGTATAAGCCTAAAACGCGAAACCTCTTGAGCTATAAACTGGACGTATTTCCTGCGATTTTCAACACTGTTTTCCATATCGTTATTCATTCTTACTACTTTGCCATAACCGTAGATTCTATCCATAAGTGCCGGATGAACCTGTCCGATACTATCAAAGTTCCCAGCACCAACCAAAAAGCACATGCAAGGCACTGGTTCTGTAGATACAGCCATCGCGGCAGTTCCCCCAGCTCCGCTCATGCGACTTCGCATCGTTATGGGCAATTGTCCATCTTCTAAGACCGTTAGCAAGGTGATTGCCTCATCTGGTGACATATTTTTAATTTCATCGATGTAGAGGATACCCAGATGTGCACGGTGAACATCTCCTGCGCTTACTCTCTGATGTTCTGGAGTTCCAAGTCCTCCTGTTTGTAATGGGTCCCATGCAATGCTCCCAAATAGTTGGGCAGTGCCATGTCCTGTTGCATCAAGGAATGGGGCAACCTTTTTGGTATTATCCACTATGAATTTTGGGACTTTTGTCGCTTTCGCACCACCTATTCCTTTGGCGCTTCCAAGAACCCCAAAACGGCCAAGAACTGTTACAAGGATCAGAAACATTAGCATCATTCCTGCTGGAAGAAACGTTATACTGCCTATAGAAACGAAATTATCTATCATGAATTTACCAAAATCGCCATTATTAGCAGATTGCAATGGCTCTCCGAACACATTCAAGGCGTTTGTGTCCCATGCGACTTTCTCTTGCCATAAATAATAGAATCCTGCAAACATGAAAATGGACGCTACAATTATCATCAGATATATTATGGCTTTAACTCCGAGTCGCTGAAGAAACATTTGTTTTGCTTCTTTCAATTTTTGTTTCAGAATAATCTTTTTTCCTTCACCCGCTGGATGGCAGGAGATTTTTGGTTCGCTGGGTATTATATCATTTTGCCAGCAGACTACATCCTGAAGTTGAATATCCTCTTTCTTGTAAAGATCTGTTAAATGAACCGAGAGGGCTCTTCCAATCAGTGATTTACCTGTTCCAGGATCTCCCAACAAAAGCAGGTAGGGACCAGGAGGTGCAGTTTTTGTGATTTGAGGTTTCTCCTTATTTGGATCTTTCCATGCCTCATACCACTTCTCTTCTTTGAGATTTTTGAGTTTATGGACCCACTCTTGTAGACAGAGATAGCATTCTTTTAGTGCTCGTTCCTGTCCTATGACCCATTCAAGAAGGTTACCTGACACGGGATAATCTTTAGTAGATTCAAAGTTTTTCCAGTTCCATTTCTTGTCTTGAATAACCTCTTCGTCGTCCCCAAAATCCATATTTTACCCTTCCCGATTCATTCGAAATTTTTCTTAATTAGGTCTGCACTTGCTCATCTAAGCCTGTGGATTCCCGAAACAGAAAGAGGTCTTTCTTAAGATAAAGCCATATTTCGGAACTTTTAACATTACAGAAACGGAATAAATGCACCGCTTTTCATGTTTGAATAACAGGCTAAGAGTATTTGTTGAATTATCAATTCCTTTTAGCAGATATTTTTTTGTATTCCACCATTTAAGTCAAACTTGATCAAGAAGATTTTATTAGTGAGTAGCTTTGGAAATGATAGTCAATTGTTATGAAGGTTCATAAGATGAAGGACAGCATAGCAGTAATAGGGACTGGAGTA
>SMYQ01000142.1 GCA_007050885.1 Candidatus Bathyarchaeota archaeon | reverse complement strand
TGCCAGTGATATATAAGAGCCAGTTAGGTCAATGACCCTGGTAGGTAGTTTTGGCGAATTATCATGTGCCCCCTACGTGAAGCGACCCAAGCGAAGCAGGAGCGACTGGAAGAGCGTTTTGTAAAAGGTGTTCAGCTCTTGATTAACCTCTCGGAAGACGGGGTAACAATAGTAGTAGAGGGGATTAAGGATATCACTGCACTACGGGGATTAGGACTGAGTGGACCTATTTACATGCTTGCGGGTCACAGTGTCGTTAGTTTAGCTGATGAATTGGCTAATATTCCTCGTTTACTCATCCTATTTGATTTTGATCGACGGGGAGGGCAATTGACAAGACGACTAACTGATCAATTAGAAGGGCGAGGGGTCTCAATACTTCATCGAGAAAGGCACCAGTTAAGGCGAGCGTTTTGTTGGCGTGTGAGGGTAATTGAGGGACTGAAGGGAATTGAGAAAACTCCGAAAGGCACAAAATTTTAATGTGGCTCATTCGTGAGGCTAACTGTATCACAATTACCAAATTACCTAATCATCATCACAAATCACTTCAAAGTGGCGTTATCAATATCACACGCCCGCACTTACATATCACAAATCATTTCACAAGGTGACGATTATGGGAACAAATGCAGAAGGTACTGGTACTACGAAGTATTGTATTCATGGTAAAATCGAGATAGATGGAGTAGTTGAGACCCCCGATGTTGTAGGTGCTCTCTTCGGTCAAACGGAGGGCCTACACTTCATATCGGCGATGTGAAGGGGTAATCGGTGAAGATTTAGATCTAAGAGAATTACAACAGTCGGGGCGGATTGGTCGAATAAAAGTCGAGCTTCACACTGAGAGTGGAAAATCAAAGGGCACTATCACTATCCCATGTAGCCTAGATCGGACGGAAACTGCAATCCTTGCTGCAGCAATGGAAACAGTGGACAGAGTTGGTCCTTGTGCGGCTAAAATAACCCTTGAAAAACTCGAGGATGTCCGCGAAGAAAAGCGGCAACAAATCGTAAATCGTGCAGTAGATTTGCTACGGGATTGGGAAGGGGAAATCTCTCCAGATTCTCAGGAAATGACGGATACGGTTCTTCAACAGGCACGTACTGCAGAGATTATCAAACTCGGCAAAGAAAAGCTGCCTGCAGGACCGGAGGTAGAGATCTCAAAGACCATTATCATCGTAGAGGGTCGAGCAGATGTCTTAGCCCTGTTGAGATCTGGTGTCAAGAACGCTGTTGCAGTTGAGGGGACATCGGTTCCCAAATCTATTGCTGACATTGCCAAGGGGAAAACCGTGATTGCATTTCTCGATGGAGATCGTGGTGGGGATCTAATTCTAAAGGAGCTTGCACAAACCATCAAGGTTGATTATGTGGCTAGAGCACCTACTGGTAGAGAGGTAGAAGAACTCACTCACAAAGAGGTTACTAAAGCTCTCCGTAATAGGATTCCAGCAGGGCAGATTTTAGGAAAAGCGCCAGCTAAGGCGAAGCCAAAGGAGAAGAAGCGTACCCGTCGGACCCCCGAGAAGATCAAGAAACCGCGTCGCACAACAACGCGTACCACCTCTCGCATTACCACACGAACGAAAGTTGAAGCAAAACCAGAGCCAAAGGTGAAGGATTTGGGAATCCCAGAGCCGGTGCTTGATTCGGCTCAAAAGATTCAACGGACGATGATGGCAGTCATCATGGACGAGAAGTTTAAGCAATTAAAGGAGACTCATGTGGGTGAACTTGCTAACGATTTGCAGGAACTTGATAAGGCTAAAGTGCTTATCCTTGATGGCGTTGTAACACAACGCCTTATTGATATTGCCGAAGATCGTGGCGTCGAATTAATTATTGGGGTGCGAGTTGGCAATATTGTGAAGAAACCGGCGAAAATGCGTATCCACACTTTCGATGAACTGTGATTACTCAGAAAGCCTGTCAAGTCAGCAATGCTTAAATATTGAGCACCCGCATTTTCGCTTCACCCTATCATAATAACGAGAGTGCTGCTGTGGCCGAAACCAACATGAAGCTCATTCGAATCCTACAGGTTCTTGGCATTATCTTCCTGTTAGCGGCAGGATTCGTTGCCATTACGAACCTGGTTCTGGATATTCCATGGGATCAAGCGTCAGCAATAATTCTCCTTTCTTATTTGCTCATTTGTGGTCTGAGTTTCGGCATAACAGGTCTTATGAGCGACAATCCTGAGAGAACCCGAAGACTGTTGGTCGAATGGTTTATTGTTGTGGCAGCGATTCTTATTTGGGTCGTAGGAGTGTACGCTTTACTTCCTTGAGGGATTACTGTGTCTGAATCGGTCGGAATCATTGCAGGAGTTCGCCCGACACGGATGGAATTACTCACCCTCAAAGAACGAAGAGAACTAGCCGCGCGAGGTTATGAACTGCTCCGTGAGAAGCAAGATGCGCTTGTTCGTGAATTCTTTACAATTCTATCAGAGGCAAAGAAATTCAGAGAAGAAATGGAATCAACTCTTGCTGAAGCTTATGTTTCATTACTTAACGCAAAATTAGTTGAAGGCGGAGCAAAACTCGAAGAACTTGCCTTGGGAGCAAAAAGCCCACTTGATTTTGAAGTTGAGACACGAAATACGATGGGTGTTACGGTTCCAATTTTTAGAATCACAGAGCAGGAAGAATCAGTTCAGCTGCATTACAGTCTGGCAGGAACTTCTGCTACTGTAGATAAAGCGGCCCAAAAGGTTCGATTGGCGCTAGATAAGGTTGTACGACTCGCAGAGATTGAGGCAACGGTTAAACGACTTGCAGCGGAAATTGAGAAAACGAAACGGCGCGTCAATGCACTCAACTATGTGGTTCTTCCGCGAATTAACAACACAATTCGATATATCGAGTTGATGTTGGAAGAACAGGAAAGAGAAGACCTCTTTCGGATGAAGCGAGTTAAAGCGATGCTTGAGCGAAAAGCAAACGCATAGACTGAATCTACTTTTCAGTTAGAGCGATTATTGCCCTAGCAAGATTGCCCTCAGCGCCACGTAAAGCTTCACGTGCTTCATCCTCTGATACATTTGCTTGGTTAGCTACGAGTTGGACATCTTCTTCAGTAAATGTTTGGGAAGTGGTTACAGGAGTAGCCTCTTCTGCTTCAGATGAGATTGTAAGATTCCTTTCCTCCGATTTTCCTACAATTTGGAAGACATCATCATCTTGTGCCTGCATCTTTATTACCTGAGCCTCAGGAATAACTAATTCTCTATC
>SMYQ01000179.1 GCA_007050885.1 Candidatus Bathyarchaeota archaeon | reverse complement strand
GTTCTTCGATGACGTTGAGAATACGTTTGAGTGTACTGACACTTGGATTTACTTGACCCTTTTCAATGCGTGCTACTAAGGATTGGCTTATCCCGACGCGTTCCGCTAGCTCAGATTGGGTTAATCCGACTTGCTTTCTTAATTCTTGGAGTTCTTTGGGCGAGGGAACACGAAATTCAGTCATTAGTAGGCACTCACCGATATCTTATATTATTGATAATAAGTCCAAAAGAATTAATACTCTGCCTAAACGGGTGATGAACGGAGATGACGACGTTGCCCAACACCCAACAAGCTGAAATTCGAGTCGTTGGCGTCGTTCAAGGAATTGGTTTCCGTCCATTTATCTATGCGCAAGCTACTCATCGTGGGCTTGTTGGATTCGTTTTGAATACGGGAAATTCAGCAGTACTAATTGTTGTGGAAGGAGAAAAAAAGAAAATCATTGAATTTATTGAATCCATTGAAATAGATAAACCATACCTAGCAGTCATTGACAGCATCCAAACTTTCTGGCACACTGCAACAGGTGAATTCAAGGAGTTTCAGATTCGCATCTCAAAGAATGAACAGAAAGCAGGTGGCTCAGTTATCCCCGCTGATATCGCTGTGTGTAACGATTGTATAAAAGACATGAACAACAGCCAATCGCGCCATTACCAATACCCGATGACCTGTTGTGCCATCTGCGGTCCCCGTTACACCACCATCACTGATACCCCTTATGATCGTGAACGAACCACAATGAATGAGTTTCCTTTATGCGAAGCCTGTGACAGGGAATACAACAACCCACTTGATCGGCGGTATAATGCCCAAACCATTTGTTGCCCAATTTGTGGTCCACAGTTTACCCTCCTAAGACCCGATGGAACAGTCCTCGACGTTAAGGATCCCTTTATTGAATCTGTGAAATTACTGAACGAAGGAGCAATTGTCGCGGTCAAAGGATTAGGGGGAATACATCTGGCAGTCAGGGCTACACTAGATGAACAGGTCCAACGGCTCCGCAAACTGCGGAAAAAACCGAACAAACCTTTCGCCATAATGTCCAAAGACCTTGAGTCAATCCACAAGTACGCAATAATTGACTCAACCGCGGAAAGACTGCTCTTGTCTTGGAGACGCCCAATTGTGGTGATACCGCAACGAATCCCATTTTTGCTCTCAAAATTTCTTTCCCCAGGATTGGACACTGTTGGAGTAATGCTTCCATATTCAGGAATCTATCTTCGCCTTTTCGAAGGACTGCAAGATCCTGCTCTGGTAATGACCAGCGCCAATCCCACTGGATTACCCACAATTATACAAGCGTCCACATTTCAAGAACACTTCATGGATATGGCAGACTATTTCTTAACACATAATCGAACAATTTTCCAGCGATGCGATGACTCAGTGGTAATTCCGATATTCGACCGGGAGTTGATAATTCGTCGATCACGAGGATACACCCCCGAGCCCATAGACACCGTGAATGGGGGACCTTCAATTCTTTCAGTCGGTGCGTTGGAGAAAAACACAGGAGCCATTTATCATAAAAGGCGTATATTTCTTACCCAGCATATTGGAGACGTTGACACAGTCGAAGCCCTCCAATTCCTCCAGGAAGGACTCTCTCATCTACAGAACTTACTACGGGTTACTACCTTCGATGCTGTTGCCTGTGATCTCCATCCAGATTTCTTGACCACTCAATACGGAGCAGAGTTATCAAAAACGTACCAGGTTCCACTTATCCAGGTACAACATCACCACGCCCATTTGGCTGCCATTCTCGCTGATCATAAGCTACCTCTTGACGAAGAAATCGTGGCCATTTGCTGTGACGGTGCGGGATACGGACCAGACAAAACCGTGTGGGGTGGAGAAATTCTTACAGGAAACGCACACAACTATACAAGATCAGCGTACCTCGAACCACAGTCCATGCCAGGTGGTGATCTGGCCGCAAAGTTCCCTTTCCGAATGCTGCTTGGTATTCTTTCGAAAAAGTATTCAGAAACAGAATTACGCCGCCTCTTCGAGATAGGGGCAAAGAAATCATTGCCACGGGGAGTCGCGGAATTTGAAATAATCCTGGCCCAGATTTATCGAGATATTAACACACCAGTGACTTCAAGCACGGGCCGCGTTCTAGATTCACTGGCTGCGTTATTAGGTGTATCCACTCAGCGAACTTATGAAGGTGAACCCGCCATTCGGCTTGAAGCCTTCGCGAATAATGGAACCTACCAACCGGGTATTCAGTTAGATATTCCAGTGGAACTTAAAGGAAAAGCACAGGTGTTAAAAATAAGTAATCTTGTGGATCAAATCCTACAACTCCGAGATGAATTTCGTGGTCCTGATCTCGCACTAGCTGCACACCAAACTTTAGGAAAAACACTTGCGCAAACAGCTATTGGCGCGTCAAAATCTAATGGTTTAACAAAAATCGGATTCTCAGGCGGTGTCGCCTACAACAAAATACTCACACGTACAATCCGAAGAATTATCGAAGCGGAAGGATATGAGTTTCTTATGCATCGAAACGTCCCTGCAGGGGATGCAGGCACCGCCGTTGGACAATCACTGGTCGCACGTGCTAACCTTCGAAAGGCATCTTAAAAACGAAGGTAGCTTTTTACCATTCAGAAATGAATTCATTTATTTCATTGAATTCAATAAGTTCCAGTGGAAATCATCCACAACTAATATAAATACCCGATATTTATCTAGACGTGGAGTTGTAGTATTATGGCCGCTACCAGGACTTCGCAACAGACGACCCCAAGCACACAGAAGACCAAAACACGGCAACGCCCAACAACCACACCGCCCACGGAAACAGCAGAGGTTAAGGAGCACATCACCGATCTCTTACGATCAGAAGGTGCTCTTACCAGAGGGGAAATTACAACGAAAACAGGTATTCCACGTACTACTGTTTATGATACTTTGATGAATTTACTAATTTCTGGTGTAGTTGAAAAATATGTTGAACGAAATGGCCGGCGCGGTCGTCCGTCAGTGTATTATCAGTTGGTCGCTTAGTTTTAGATAATCCCCCTTATTTCCACTGGAACTGCTTTTATGTCGGTTTCTTTGTTATTTCATTAATTATTCTTGAAATGCGCAAAATCATCTTCTAGAATATTAACAGAAGCTATGGAGAGACTGTAAACTATTTATACAAGGTGGGATAAAAACAAACGGGGACTATTCTTCGAATAGAATAAACAAGACACAAACTTTACTAATTCTTCGAGTTCC
>SMYQ01000141.1 GCA_007050885.1 Candidatus Bathyarchaeota archaeon | reverse complement strand
CCTTACTCGCTTTGAACAACTTGAATAATCTGTACAAAGTGTACAAGTGAAGATCCGTTTTGAAATCATGCAGTGGTGGGATTTTGGATTACGGAGTTAGATGGAGGAGAACTTACTGCTTAAGAATCAGCCCCGCTACATCTTAAGATGTAGCGGGGCTCGATGAAAACAAATATTTAAAGTTGGTAAAAGTGACTAATCTTCCGGCACCAGCCCTTGGCGTATGGAGAAAATAGCCGCCTGGGTACGGTCGGCCAGGTTTAATTTACTCAGAATATTACTGACATGGGTTTTGACGGTCATTTGGCTGATGGATAATTCGGTAGCGATTTCCTTATTGCTCAGCCCTCGTCCGATCTGAACCAGAACCTCCAACTCCCGCGAGGTTAGCTCTGAAAGTTTTTGATTGACTTGTTCATTATTCTTTGAATCATTTTGCATGTGAGAAATGAGCAAATTAGCAATTTCAGGGTCTAACTGCGTTTTACCCTGAGCAGTTTTGCGAATTGCGTCTGCCAGTTCTTCCGGGTCAATATCTTTGAGGATATACCCTAAAGCACCTGCTTGGATGGCAGGTAGTACATTATTTTCATCACCAAAGCTGCTGAGAATCAGAATCTTCATATCAAGGTTAGCCAATTTAATCCTACGTGTGGCTTCAATACCATCCATCTCAGGCATGATCAGATCCATCAGGATCACATCCGGCTGTAGCTCCTGAGCTAAAGATACTGCTTCAAGACCATTGGCGCCTTCTCCCACAACATCAAACTCATCTGTCAATTCCAGGAACCCACGCAGTCCCTGGCGCACAACAGCATGATCATCCACAATCAGTAACTTAATTTTATCCATAACCAATATTTTCCTCTTGTAATGGGATGGTGCAAATCACTTTTGTTCCTGAACCCGGTTCTGACTCTATTCTTAGTTTTCCTTCCAATTCTTCTGCCCGTTGACGCATACTTTCCAGTCCAAAATGGAATTGGTCTTGCAAGGGTGCCTTTGGATCAAAACCCAACCCGTCATCCGAAACGATAATGGTTAGCAAGCTGTCAGATTGCTGACAGCTTACATGCGCCTCTTGAGCATGAGAATGCTTGATGACATTGTTCAAGGCTTCCTGAACGATGCGGAAAACTTCTTGCTGCCGGCGAGAATCCAGTTGGAGGGATACTTCTTCATTCACATCCATTAAAATATTAACAGCATTTCGCCGATTCAGTTCTTCGATATGCTTTTCCAAAACTGGGAAAAGGCCATCCTCTGAAATGGAAAGTGGGCGTAATTGGGTCACCAATGCCCGCATTTCTTTCAAGGCATCTTGAGCCAGATCCTGTAATTCGGATAGCTTTCCAGGCACCTGGTCTGGATCACGGTCTTGTAAAATGCGAGTAGACCGGGTGATGAGTGTCATGCTGAAGATAGTCTGGGTGACAGAATCATGGAGTTCGCGCGCCAGGTGGTTGCGTTCGTTTACAGCAGTCAAATCTTCCACCTGTTCTGCATAGCGGCGAAGCTGTTGATTTGCAGCCAGCAGCTTTTCCTGTGCAATCTGGTTTTGCTTGATGACATAGCTGAAAGATGCAACCAGAATATAGGCGGCCAGATAAATAACAATCAGCGCAGGTGCAGATTCCTGATGCCCGTAGAACAGCATGATCCCCATAGCAACAGAAAAAGTCCCTACCCAAATCCAGGCCTGTACTTGTTCGTATTGGCGCGTTACAAACATACACGCAGGCAGCAATAAAAGTGAAAAGGTGTCGCCATCTGACTCAATCAAAAACAGGCTAACCATAATCATAATTTGCATCGTAAGATAAACAGCCCATACGGTTTTATTCAGCAGGGCTACCTTAGGTTCAACCATGAGCAAAATCACCAGGAGAAAAAGCAAACTAAAAGCCGGGATTCGCACATCGGGATAGTAAAGATATGTTCGCACAAATACCGCCGCGATCATAAGGTATGTAGTGATCGAGAGCATTAGACTGCCCTGATCGAGACTCTTAGGATTTTTAGGCATCTTTCTAATCCAATCTGCTGTTTAGATTACTTAATTTTGACTGAATAATCATTATTATATCAAGCAGTTAAGAAAAAACTTCTAGGAGCGGGGAGAACAATCAGCCTTCATATGACTTTATATATTTGTAACCACTGGGTGGACAGAATAGTCACATTTCAAATTTCAATCAAAATTATTACCAGCTTGCTGAACTATGTTGGCTGAAAACGACCTCTCTTCCTACAAGATTACTCTGGCGATTACCTGACCAAACTTAGGCAGCTTGTAAGAAGCTCTCTTTCCCTATACGCTTCTGCATGACCCAGACCACGATCCACGGCATGATCGCCGGCAGGATCGCCATCGGGCCAGCGGCCAGCGCCTGTCCGCCGAAAATGATCGCCAATGTGTTCGATAAGGCATGGTAGACCACCGCCCAAAACACACTGCCACCATTATTTATCAACCAGGTATAAATAAAACCTTGCCCGATGATCGTCATGGTGAACCCTGCCAGCGAAAAGATTACCATCAGCACCTGCTGCCCAACTGGCAGTGCGGCTGTGTTTTCTAAGTACAAGAAGATCACAAATGGGTAGTGCCAGACAGCCCAAATCAGGCCGCTGATCCACAAGGTTTTCTCACTATTATTGCGCGCCAGAAGCCGCGGTAGCATATAACCGCGCCAGCCAACCTCTTCGCCTAACCCGCTGGTCAGCAGCTGGGTGCCAAACAGCAGCAGATAGCCCGTCAGTGGCACGGATATAAAGAGCGCATCCGCCGTAGCAATGCCGCTCGCCAATGCTAATACGGCGGGTACCAGCGTCACCACCAGATTAATCAACACCACCGCCAGCACGATGCGTCCGGCCACCCGCCAGGTGCTCAGTTTTCGCCATAATTTCAGGACTCCATCCTTGCCACCCTCAACTGCAGCTGCCACCAGCGCTCCTACCAGTGGGCCGAAGGGTGCCGCATAGAAGATCATTGCAATCGTGCGGTGTTCGGCATTCTGATAGCCGCTTGCTTGCAGGTCAAAGAAGTTAGCCGGTATTGCCATCAGGTAACCACCATCACGCGCCATGAACCATCCATTGTTTCAGCACACCGCACTGAAGCCAATCGCGACCAACACATACAGCCACACATAATCTTTTTTGGAGGTTGTCAATTGTGTCATTTAAGTCTCCTCATTTATAGAATTAGCCCTTATTAGTTTCTCATGAACTATAAATTGAAAAACCCTA
>SMYQ01000229.1 GCA_007050885.1 Candidatus Bathyarchaeota archaeon | reverse complement strand
GGAACCTGTTCATTTCCGAAGCATATGGAACCTAAACGCGGGGGGGTGTATCTCCTATGCTGTCCGCCTCACTTACGATGAAGACCAGGGCAACTCCATCGATGTTGATTCTTGGCTACGCAAAGAATATCCCGTGGCACATTGGTACTCTTATGCCTCAGCAACTGAACCGCTGGTATTCAGCACCTTTAATGTTGAGAGTGTTGCTGCCTTTGAAAAAATCCATCACTCCCTCAAAAAAGGACAAATGATTGAATCCAGTGAAACCCTTGTATTATATCCCCAACGCCATTTCAAAGGATTGCGTGAAATTTGCCTGGATGAACTACTTGAAAAAGCTGGATACTAACCAATTCCTAGCTCATCCCAAATAATAGATCAATCTTCGATTCGAGGATTATTGAACCACCAAGTTCGGTTTCTTGTTAAACTCCAGGAATTGAAGTGCACTTTTCGAACTTGCCGGTTTCCACGAGTATTAATCCCTGAATTAAGCAGATGCTGTCAACCTACTCTGGTAAGGAAGACTTTCAATTATGCTAAAATGCTCTAGCATACTCCTCTGCATTCCCCTTGTACTGCTTTTCATAGTTATTATACCGACTAGTGGAGTGCACCCTCAGACGGCTTGGGCTCCCGATTATTGGCCCACCTCTGGATGGCAAACTTCTACACCAGAAGCTCAAGGTATGGATTCAACTTACCTGACGGCAATGGATGATTACATTGAATTAGTTGATTGGGGGTTTGCGGTGGTGTCCACAGTCGTCGTCAAAAATGGCTATATTGTCCACGAATCCTACTATGGTTCATCCGATGAAACAACTCGGCGAAATATCTTCTCATGTACCAAAAGTTTCACCTCAACTCTTCTGGGGATCGCCCTCTCTGAAGGCTATATCAGTAGCCTTGATGAACTGGTCCTTGATTACTTCACTGACCGCACCATAGCAAATATGGATGCCCGAAAAGAGGCAATAACCATTGAACATCTCCTTACAATGACTGCAGGATTTGATTGGCCAGAGAATGATTATGGTGTCGAAGACCCCTACACTCTCATGACGAGTAGCACAGATTGGGTGCAATATGTCCTTGACGCACCCATGGCCCACGAACCTGGTGAAGTATGGAATTACAATTCAGGCGCTTCTCACCTCCTCTCAACCATCGTTAATATCTCTACAGGGCAATATACCCACGAGTATGCAGAAGCCAAACTCTTTACTCCCCTAGGAATCACCCATTATGACTGGGGTAAAGATCCCGATGACAATGCGTTTGGTGGTGCCAGCCTCCGGCTAACACCCCGAGATATGGCAAAATTCGGCTTCCTTTTCCTGAATAACGGCACCTGGGATGGTGCACAACTTGTGCCTGAGAGTTGGGTTACCACAGCCACCGCTAGCCATATGACGCTGAATGCTCACACAGGTTATGGCTATCAATGGTGGACCTCACCTCTCATTGAATCATACTCTGCCCGTGGTTATCTAGGGCAACTCATCTACGTGTTCCCTGTGGTGAATATGGTCGTGGTCTTTACTGCACAGACTAACTACCTTCAAGATGATGTCCTTCTTGAAGAATACATCTTACCCGCTGCAGGATATACCGTCAGTGGCCACCCACCCCCTGATGGAAATCTAATCGCTGCGGCAATCATTGGTGCAATAGCCATCATCATCCCGGTTACTGCAATCAGTGTGTATCTCCTGTATCGGCAGAGACACACACCATCAACTTCAACATGACTCCTCCAACGGCTCCCATCGGACATCTGAATTTCCGGCTTTCCGAAAATCCGTTGTCCACCAGCAGTAGGCCCCAAGCATTGGAAAACCTTGGATCTTTGGACCGAAAAGCTCCAATCCCCTAACCTCTTGGTCCAACTCGGGTGTCCTGGGAGCCGTACCATTTCCATTTCTACTTACCTATGTTGATACGTAGTCATAAATCGAAGGTTAAGGAAAGAAGGGTCGAAACCAGGGTGTGTAGCCGACTAACAGCGCAATGATGAAAATGATAATTATTAGAATCGCACAGCAGCCAATTGCTTTTCTACGCCTTGAGGGTTCTTCCTCATACATTTCGTACTCGTCGGGCTCACCTTCCTCAAACGTCATCTACTATTCCTCCTCCGCTTTCAGCCTTAATGAAGGGGATTAAGTCTTTTCAATTGAACTCATTTTCCATAATACAATTTACCTCAACCAAAACCCCAAATAGAAGGCAAGAACCTTTAGTATCTGAAATTCGATGGTCAACTACGACGAGCTTGCCCAAGATTATCAGCGACATCGTCAGGTTCATCCTGAAGTCTTGAAACAACTCATTGCTACTAGTGAGGTTCGTCGTGACTCAACCGTCCTTGAAGTTGGATGTGGAACAGGAAATTACATTCATGCCTTCCACTCTGCAACGGATGCAAAGTCGTGGGGAGTCGATGCGTCCGAACAAATGCTTACTCAAGCCAAGCACCAGTCCCCTGATATTGTCTTTAGCCAGGGGCTAGCTTCTTCCCTTCAATTCGGAGAAGCATTCTTCGATTTTGTATTTTCTGTCGATCTAGTTCAACACCTGGAAGATATCATCCCCTATTTTTCCGAAGTTTTTAGAATCCTGAAACCAGGAGGGCGTATTTGTACGGTCACTGATTCAGAAGAAATTATTCGAACCCGTCGACCACTTGCCTTCTACTTTCCCGACACTATCACAGTTGACATCGAACGATACCCATCACTCCTCGTTCTCCGGAAACGCATGGGAGACGCCGGTTTTCAGAACATCAAACAAATACAGGCAGAATTTTCATACGAGCTGAGAGACATCGAAGCGTATCGAACGAAGGCGTTTTCCTGCTTACATCTTATCTCTCCAGAAGCCTTCCAGGCTGGCCTTACTCGATTGGAAGGGGATCTCGCTCAAGGACCAATCCCTGCAAATAGCCGATACGTGCTCCTTTTTGGTCATAAACCAACGCAAATCGTCTATCTCTAGCTTGGAAGCCCCATTCGGGTTTCCGAACCAATGATTGCGGAAATGGGCATCACCACATGGGTTTCCCGTTGTTTTCCCAACCTGTTCCTATCTCTAACTTTATCACTGAGGATTGACCTCAAAATTGTGGATGATAGCAATGAAGCTAAAACGACTCGTGATGGCATCACTTCTCCCGCTTCTTCTTTTGTCACCCTTCATCATTCCTGGAACGGTACCTGTGAAGGTCCAATCAACCGTCCCTGACTATTGGCCCACTGAGGACTGGT
>SMYQ01000078.1:4363-13692 GCA_007050885.1 Candidatus Bathyarchaeota archaeon | reverse complement strand
GATAATACACAGCTGCGTCTACATCAACACTAACATTATCCCTAGTTATCACACGCTGCTTTGGTATGTCAAATGCCAGAATCCTCAAATCTACTTTATTGAACTTATCGGCTAAAGGAAGAATAAAGAATAATCCCGGACCCTTTGTTCCAACGTATCTTCCAAGTCTAAAAACAACTCCTCTCTCATATTCTCTGACGATCTTAATTGCTGAAGATATTATCCAGAGTAATATTATTGCTACGAAGAAGTAACCTAACAAATCCCAAATAGTCATATTGTTAACCGATCAATTCATCATCTATAATCAAAATTTAAACATAGTGAATCTTTTTTTTCAGAAAAGGAGGATAGATGTAGCATTGGAAGTACAGATACTAGGTTCAGGATCAATAATTCCAACATCAAAAAGATCTTACTCCTCAATTGTCGTGAAAACAATTTCAGAAAACATTCTAATGGATATTGGACCAGCAACATTATACAAGCTATGTAAATCAGGATACAAACTCAATGAACTAAACAATTTACTGATAACACATTTTCATATAGACCATGTAGCCGATTACCTGCCCTTGATACATTCAAAAGCATTTGATCCAAAAACTGGTAAAATAAAACCAAGAGGACTATTGACAGTTTACGGTCCACAAGGACTTTTAGAATTCACACAAGATCTTCTGGAAAATGTAAAACCTTGGAATAAAGTCGCAGAAAGCTTGCAATGTAGTGGCTATCTGAATCTCTACGAAGTTCTCTCAGGCAAATTTAAAGAAAAAAAAGAATGGATTTGTTCTACAACTCCAGTCTATCATTCAGGCGGAGTAGCCTATAGAATAGATAGTGGAGGTAAATCAGTAACATACTCTGGTGACACAGTACCAGATGAAAACTTGATTAAACTTGCGGAAGAAACTGATCTTCTAATACATGAATGTTCTTTTCCAAATGAAGATCTTCTGATAGGTTTCCATACAACTGCTTCAAATCTTGGAAAGATAGCTGCAGAGACAAGATGTAAGAGATTAGTATTGACCCATCTTTATCCAATTTGTGAAAAAAAGATCGATGAAATGGTTGGGAGAATTTCAAAAGATTATGATGGGGACATAACTGTTGCAGAAGATTATATGGGCTTAACTATATAGCTAAGAAATCGCATCAATAAAAAAAATTTTATAATGCCTTTTTCTCAGTTGTGGGTTTTACGTCTAAACGGTTTGCTAATGTTTGAAGTTCAGACTCAGATATCCAATCTACCCAAAGATAGTCATAGATCTCTAATTCAGAAAGACCTAATCTTCGTGCTTCATTCACTGCGTTTGCATATGCTACAAGCTCGGTGGGGCGATCGATGTAACTATATCGTTCGTCAAAAAGGTTCAATCCTTCACGACGCTGCTTGATGTGAGTGAATTCATGTATAAGGTCAAGATAGATGAATTCTTTTCTTCCTCTTCGTAGATATCTGGAGTTTATCAATAATTTTTCATCGATATCGTGGACCTTCATATAAAATACCTTGGAAGTAATCTCAATTCTCAAATTTTGTAGTTCAGAGAATTCTTTATCTTTGAAGAGTAGTCTTATCGCTGGTGAAGTTTCAATTCCAGAGAAGATATCACCGAATCTGTATTCTCCGCGTGGTAGATTCCTTTTTATTCTGATTTTTTTTATTATAGATTCTTCACTGGATATCAATTTTGAGTCCAATTTCATATTCTAATATCACGTAACCTATCAGGTAAAAGATTGTTGATTCACAAACAAGAATATTCACTTTTTGATACATAATCCATATCTGCAACATGGTAATTGTGAGAATGGAAAGATGATCTGATGAAATATAAACTCTCGATCTTATTTCCATTACTTATTATCATGATCTTTAGACCTGTAGGAACAGTACAAGCCATAATAGTCGAACCTGAACCCATGATTGAGATAAATGACATTATATTTCCTGAAAGAGTTCTTCAAGGTCAGAATTTTGCAGTTAAAATCTCAGTGGTATATTCCTGTGAAAAAAGAACTATGTGTAACATAGGAATCTACGACTACAATAGTGAAAAGACGATAGATCCTAGGATGTTCTATCTGGAAGGGAACGGTACAGAATTCATCATTCTATCGCTTCAGGCATCCTCAGAAAAACAACTGATATTTGAAGCATTACTACGCTACTGGTATCTTAACGGATGGGTTCATCAAAAAGAATCCTTACGTAGACCATTTTCAATAAATGTGACAGACTCTGTTCAATTCACATTATGGATGCCTACCCCGAATATTACAATTAAAATTGACAATGAAAAGATAGAGGCCGATCACTTAGGAATTATAAAAACTCGTGTGAAACCGGGAAAGTATTTGATAGAAGTTCCCCAAAAAATTAATTCAACCAATAACACAAGACTAAGTTTCATTGGATGGAATGATGGTTCAAAAAGCAATCCAAGACTTACTTATGTTCACCACGATACAAATCTAACCGCTGAATATGATAAAGAGTACTACCTTAATGTCAATTCAAGTCTCGGAAGTACACAGGGTAATGGGTGGTATTCAACAGGGTCGGTTGCGACTTTCTCTGTTCCAGATTTAATCTATGTACCAAATATTCTTCAAATCATACCTGACAAATATTCATTCATGAAATGGACCCGAGATTCAGATGCAACGACTCCTAATTCTAAAATAGTAATGACCTCTCCAAAAACAGTTGAAGCAAATTGGCAACTTGACGAGACGTCGAGAATTCTAATTCTCTTATCAACAATAATCATTCTCTTCGACTTAGCAATCCTCGGATATTTGGCAAAAAAGAGAAGAAAAAAATGACTAGAATCAAGCTAGAAATCATTCTCATAATTATATTGTCCGCCACCTTAGCACCTGCATTCACATATGCCAACGAAATTCCACATAGAACCGCCTCAATTGAACAAATAGCTGGTTACAACTGGTACCACTGGTCTAATCCAGAAACTGATGCTTGCATTATATGGCTGGGAGGAGGAAAGACGACTCCAACCTATGTGACTGTAAATCCCTACAGTCTAGAATCTCTCAACACAATGAGATTCATAGAAGACCTAGCAGATCACTATGGAATATTCGCCCTCAGCAAAGGGGAAATACAATATACGGTTGATAGTGGGCTCGTTTCAAAAATTTGTAAGTCGGTTAGGAAATTTGGTTACGAATACGTATTTGTTGTAGGATACTCAACTGGTGGAATGGCATTAGCCTATGAGCTCACATTTCCAGGAGACTATGAATCGGGTCCAGATGCAGGAGTAATAATTAGTTCAATGCTAGACTGGCAGGAAATGGTCGAACGTCATAAAACTGCTAGAGGTATAGACCTCTATACTAGCGCACAAAATTCTGAAAGAGTTCGACGAAGTGTTATCCTCATGTATGGTGAAGATGCTTGGTTTTGGGGTCAAGGAGAGAAATTTTTCAAAAACCTTCCTGAAGAGGGTTGGATGAATGATTATTACTTCCAAAAAGACTGGAGACTCATGCATGGCGTCGAACATGAGGTCTTTACACTTGAAGCAGATGGCTCATATGATTCAAAACCAGTAGAAATAATAATTAATTTCTTTGAAAGAGTGAGAGCTTCAAACCTCAACACTGAAAATATTATTCAAAAAATATCAGTCTCCACTAATGGATCTTCAAACAATCAACAGGTCATTCAGGTTCTATATCCTAACAAAATCCGTTCCTATAGAATATTCCAAATTAATTTAACCACTCCGCCTATTGAAGAAAATCCTACTTGGGTCGCTATATTCGATCTAGATAGTAATAGATTTCAAAAAATGATACGAACTAATTTGTTGGTTAAAAACCAATATTCAATAGATGCAATTTCCGTAACAAATCAGTCCATTAGAAATCTCATAGTAGCTCTAATTGGTTACAAAGAGGATTTCCAATTTCTTGGAATTTCAAAAACTATGAGCATAGAAGTTGAACATAACCCACTATTGATCATAATGACGGAGATACAAGGACTCGATATTAAAATTGATGAAACGACATTCCAAACAAACGAAACAGGAATAATTCAGGTTTACTTAGAATCAGGTAATCATTCTATAGATGTCCCTGAGATTGTTTTGATCTCAAATGGAGAGAGATTGAATTTAATATCCATAGATAATGAGATAAACAATAATTCAAAGAAAATTTATTTTGAAAAAGACAGAGAAATGACGGTGAGATATCAAACCCAATATCAGCTATCGCTAATCTCAGAATATGGGGTTATAAGTGGTGGGGGATGGTACGATGAAAATAGTACTGCTAAAATTGTTCTCGATGTAAATCTAGGTGAACCTGTTCATGGAGGTTTGGGAATTTTAACATTTGATGGTTGGAGTGATAACCTTGAAAGTAAGAATTTGAATCATGAAGTCTATATGAATGAACCAAAACTGATCGAAGCAAGATGTACTTTTAGCACAACCGATTCACCAATATGGATATTTGCATTTGTGTCTGCACTCTTATCGGTTATTACATTCCTGATCTATATTATGACTTTTAGAAGAGGCTGAATGTTCTAAAATGATTAGTGTTAATTCACGAGATTCCGAAGCTTTAAACAGTTCCTATGATCAAGAAATCAGGGCGAAAGATTTGGCCTCAACAATGAATTCTCCGTCCTCTCCATTGGACTTTATAAGACCATACATTGATTCTGGATTTGATGTAATAATCTGGAAGAATCCTGGAACTCAAGAAAATCCTTCACTAACAGAGTTAGCTGGCAGACTTGAAAAGAAAGGATTCAAGACCCAGATTGTTGTGATACCTGATCCTCCACCAGGATATCCCACTCCCCCTTTCTATCCAGAGTTAACTTTGACTATTCTCAAGAAAACTGCAGTTGATGCGATTCTTAATATGAGTTCACAATTCCTTCAACAAATCTATCAGATACAAGAAAAAGTGACAGTGAAAGCAGATATTATTCTAGATCAAAGAATTATATCTGTAGAATCAAATGGTACACCATCAGAAGTTGGGAGTACACTGAAAAACATTCTAAAGATCAATACACTTGCTTTATCTAACCTAGTTTTCGTCGCTGCTAACCAAGAAAAGATTAAGCCCACTCAAACTCATTTTTGTTCTAAATGTGGAACCTCTATATCACTTCAGTCAGATTTCTGTCAAAATTGTGGAGAGAAACAATAAACATTCAACAATGTAAAGGGAAGACTTCATATTTGCCTTTAATATCAGTCTAAGAATTCATTTGATCAAGTGTGTCCTATGTATTTTCTGAATAGTCTGGCATTGTTTGCGGGAGGTCTAATAGCACTCATAGTAGCCATAGTAAAATTCAGACCAAACATTGGTATTTTCCTTATTGGTTGGCTAAGCTGGGCATGTGCTCTTGCCACAAAGCTGGTCTTGCTAACAGTTCTCTGGGATAGTTTCCCATTCTTGGCGAATCCTGATACAATGCCTTACTTTCTAACGATAACAATAGTCGAGTTAATAGAAGTAATAGCCGTCTACCTCTTTCTTCAAAGACATGAACGACTAAAAAACTTGAATCTATATGGATATCTAACATTCGCCTTAGGATTCGGTGTAGGTGAAGCTTTCACTCTAGCAATCTCCGGCTTGCTACCAATAGATATCGTACCCTCAATATCCACACTTCTAGTAATGCTTGAAAGACTATCACTTATAGTAATCCAATTTGGCTGGGTCGCTTTAATTGCATACTATGTTACAACTAAATATGAACTCAATTTGTCTCTAGCAGTTCTATTCAAAATTGTTTCAACATTACTAGCTCTAATAATTCCAACAATCTTTTTCCTTTATGGAATATCGTTCGACATCTCACTAAAGTTATTCGTGGGAATCTTTTCTGCATATGCTCTTTTAATTCTCTTCATTGTCTGGGTGTTGAGAGGTCAAATTCCAGATGAAGGTTCGAGTAAAATAACATTTGATCTTAACTATACATTCGCTAGCATAATTGCATTCGCAGGTTTAACATTGTTCATTGACATGTCCTTGCCATATCTCTATTTCAATCAAACACTGGAGCTGGTGACAAGAATTCTATTCTTCATAATCGCAACAATTATTCTCCTTGAGATATTCGGATGGGCAGCAAAAAAAATTGTTCTCTCAGAAATTGCTATTGGAAGCTTCCTTGGAATATTACTTATGTACATGTACTGGTTGAGTTACTCAGGAGAAACTGCAATCTCAAGCGTATCAATACAAGCAATTCTTCTTTCTCCCTCATTGATCTTCTTAACAGTTCTAATTGGTATGGCTTTATGGAAAATAGCGAAAAAATAGTTGATCATAAAAAAAAGAAATGGAAATAATAATTCAATAAGCAGCTTTAAAATTCCAAGCTCTAATAGACAATCTCTAATATTTACCATATGAATCTTTGAGACCGTCACACGCACGCTTAACAAATATGATTTTCTGGAAGCTATTACTTTTGTTATACCAATTCTTTCATTAATGTTCAGTATTTAATTCTAAATGGAGCTAGTAGATGGCAAGCTACATCTTTATGAAAATCCTAGAATCGGCACCCCAAAGGTACGATATGGGAATCAATTTGATATCTTTCGGACAAGATAGGAGGATGCAGCAAGAGATCGTTGAAGAATATGTTCATAAAAGTAATCAAGTCCTAGAAATTGGTTGTGGCACTGGAACCTTAGCAATATCCTGTGCTAAGAAAGGAGCATCAGTAGTTGCATTCGATATATCACGTCAAATGTTAGCAATAGCCGAACGAAAAGTCCGGGAACACAATTTGATTGAAAAAATTCAACTTAAAGAAATGGGTGCCATTGAAATGGAAAAAGCATTCAATGAAAATACATTCGATAGAATTGTCAGTACATTAGTTTTTAGTGAGTTATATGATTATGAACAAAAATATGTGTTAAATCAAGCCTATCGTGTACTAAGGCCCAATGGATTAATCATAATTGCGGATGAAGTAAAACCTCGATCATTATGGAAACGTATAGTACACTCATCAATACGAATTCCATTAGCACTAATAACCTATCTTCTCACACAGACTTCAACCAAAGCATTAGGAGACATCAAAGGTCCAATAACTAATGCGGGATTTAAAATCATTCATGAAAAGAGAAGTTTCATCGATTCATTCACATTATTTGTTGGCCAAAAGGAGTAGTCATATTGCAGTTCAAAAAGATTTTGAGAACATTTTTTGGAACTTTTTTTCGTCTAACACCACTTTCTGTAGAACCAGGACTAAGAATTTTTGGAAATCCAAATGAAAATAGTCCAGTCTTCGTCACAGCTAATTTTGATCTCACAGTAAAGAGATTAACTCAATATCTCAAGAATCAGGATTGTTATCTACTTGTAGTGCCAACGAATGGTATCAATGTTTGGTGCGCTGCAAGAGGATCCAATTTTACAGCTCATTCTATAATCCCAGTAGTCAAGACCTCTAATATCGATGAGAAAGTTGAACATCGAATCCTAATATTACCTCAGCTTTCTGCTGCTGGAATTGATGTTAAACTTGTAAAGAAAGAAACAGGATGGGATTGCAAGTTCGGTCCTGTATATGCACAGGATATACCAGAATATGTGAGAGATGGATTCAAGAAAACAGACAAAATGCGCGGAGTAAGATGGCCATTTATTGATCGAATTGACGTCGGCATTGGTATATCAACAACTTTTCTAATCTTTGTTTTAATAATCATAGGATTCTTTCTAAAAGACTGGTTCGCTGAGGTTATTGTGTTAGGCTGGGGTTTGATATTCCTAATGTATGGTCTGCAACCATTCATTCCTGGAAAATCAGGATGGCATAAAATATTGTTTTTGGAAATTTCAATAGCAATAGGAGTTATTTTCTTCACCCTTCAAGGTATTGACCAAACTAAGTATATCCAGAATTTTCTCTTCATAGCCATGGTTCTAATCTTAATAATTGGAATCGATTTTGATGGAGCAAGTCCATTACAAAGAAGCCAATTTGACCCAATATTAGACAAGATAGGAATTCAGAACCTTGGAAACATAAAGTTCGGCGGCAGATCAAAGATAGTAAATAGCAAGATAGTTCTTGACCAATCTAAATGCACTAAATGTGGCATGTGTTATGACATCTGTCCGAAAGGTGTATTTGAAATCAGGGACGGACACAAAACAATGTTGATTAAGTATCCAGAAAAATGTGTAAGCTGTGAAGCATGTGTTTTTCAATGTCCCACAGGAGCCATACTATTAAAAGTCTAATGTTGAGGATTGAAGTTAGAATGGGACTAACTTGCACTATGTTTTAGATATTCAAGTAGGGATCATATGGATAACATGAGATAATATATGATGGTTAAAAGGGATCATTAAGATTAGATCTAAGCTTATTTATTATCAACAATTCAATGGGTTCCCTATGTTGTAAATGAATTTATATACAAATCTGATTGTAGCGATAGAATGTGCCTATCCAATATTCTATGATCCCTAATGATCCTTTGTGATCCCGATTGATCCCAATTATTAAAAAGAATTGAGCTATGACGATCCCTATCATCATATTTCTTATTGTTATATTAAGGGATGATTCTGTAATATACTCGTCTATTGTTTTTCCCTTTGTTTTCAGCTTTCATAAATTCTATTTGACCTACTTCATTCAGATTTTTTACATGTGTTCCGCCATCAGCCTGCTTGTCTAGTCCGTCTATTTCTACAATTCGTAATTTTGATATCTGAGGTGGAAGTGCTTCAGCCATTTTGACTACTCCAGGAATTTTCAGAGCTTCTTCTCGTGGTAATTCAAAGGTTTTGACAGGTATGTTTTTTTTGAAAAGATCGTTCGCTTCATCTATACAGCTCATAAAGATATCTCTATCAAAACTTTCTATGTTAAAATCAAATCGTGTCTTCT
Organism: Candidatus Bathyarchaeota archaeon; assembly: GCA_007050885.1. Next base: position 4,739 of record SMYQ01000078.1, on the reverse strand, counting down.
CAGGTGTCAGATCGTTTCCTGTTACAAGGGCCTTCGTTTTGTTACATAATATTGTTATTAAGGTATGGGCAGCTGTGTGACTTCGCATTAACTTGTATCGTCTTTCCCAATCAAGTTTACATTGAACTTTATCTCCAACTTTTAAACCCGGCCTATCGATTTCATGGGAAGTCTCTCCTGAGAACTTTCCTACATACACTACATTAAAAATATCATTCTCTTTTGTTATAGTGCCAATATCATAGGATTGGCCTCCACCTTTTGGATAAAATATAGTTTCGTCTAATATTATGTATTTTGAATCATTTACAGCAGATACAGTTGCTTCGCATTCCTTAAGATATGCATCATCCAAATAGAGAGGTTTTGTCATAGA
>SMYQ01000078.1:0-4263 GCA_007050885.1 Candidatus Bathyarchaeota archaeon | reverse complement strand
TTCATTGTATCTCACTAATGCATACAAAGCTGTGACAGCTTTTTCAGGTGTTGAAAAGACAGGAATTCCCGCTTCATGCATCTTTTCTTTTTCAATGTCTTCGACCTTACCACCACCAACATAACAAACTACAATAGGTTTTTCAGTTTTCTTCGCAACACTCTTTACAGCTTCAGCTGCACGGGGAAGAGGATCTGCAAAGATAGGTAGAAATGCATCAATATTTTCATCCTCAAGATTTTCCTCCATTACAAGCTGAAATGATTCTACTGTGGTAGTCGTCACATCGAATGGATTATCAAATACACAATAGCTAGGTAAAGTTTGACGAAGACGTTCTTCAACATTTTCTGAAATGGAAGGTAGTTCTAAATTAAGTCTATCCACCGTATCGGCAGCCATAATGCCTGCACCTCCAGATGATGTTATGATAAGTACTCTTCGACCCTTCGGCAAAGGTAAAAATGATAATGCTTTTGAAGAGATATAGAGTTCTTCGAGGCTACTTGTACTAAGAATGCCGGATTGCTTTATTGCTGCCTCAAAGATCTCACTTTTTCCGGAGAGTGATCTTGTATGTGATTTTGCTGCCTTGATACCTTTCTCGGTTCGACCTCCTTTCAAAGCTATTATCGGCTTCTTTTTTGAAACTTCAGAGGCAACTCTCATGAATTCTCTTCCATTTTGAATACCTTCAAGGTACATAGCAATGGTTTTTGTGTTGGGATCTTCTACGAAATATCGTAAGATGTCAATTTCATTAACATCAACTTGATTTCCTAACGATATACATTTGCTAATACCGATGCCTTCCTTCTCTGCCCAACATTGGAAAGCAGTTCCAACGAGACCACTTTGAGATACTATCGATATTGGCCCTTTCTTTTTGACACCAACCCACATCGACATGCCAACATAGGGATTATCCACACCAATACAGTTAGGACCAACTAAACGGATTCCTGTTTCATTAATGATTTTGATTACTAATTTCTCTAATTCTTCTCCTTCTTTTCCAGATTCACGAAAACCGCCTGAAATTACAATGACAGATCCAATCCCTTTCTTTCCACATTCTTTTAACACATTTGGAACAATTGTTCCTGGCACAACAATGACTGCAAGATCAATATCTTCACTTACACTATCAAGAGAGGTGTATGCTCTTACACCTAGAATCTCATCGACTTTTGGATTGATGGGAAATAACTTCCCTTTGAAACCACTCTCGATTAAATTTTCTAGAATTAAATATCCAACTTTCTCTGGATTTCTTGATGCTCCAACTATTGCAATTGAATTTGGTTCAAAAATCGATCTTATTGCATCATCGCTCAAAGTAGTCTCTCCTTGGATTGAAATCCATCATATGGCATATTATGGTATATATTGAAATCGATATAGGTCGTTGAATAAATCTAAGAGAATATAGAAACTATTGAAAAAAATTCTATTGAAATTTGTAAGTTTTTTTATCATAAACAAAAAGGTTTTTAACATAACCGTTTTGGGCTTAATTCAAATAGTCAGAAAGGTTTTTTCAATGGGTATTGATCTTGACAAAGAACTTTTAGAAAAACATTTTCGAGTAACAATTTTTGGCTCAGCAAGAATCGAGAAGGGTGACCCCATATATACTTCAATATTCGAATTAGCAAAAATGATCTCAGAGGCTGGAATGGATCTAGTGACAGGAGGAGGCCCAGGTCTAATGAATGCTGCAAGTGAAGGGCATCACGCCGGCAGGAAAGATGAGAAAGCTCACTCAGTTGGATTGAGAATTACTCTCCCTTTTGAACAGGAAGTAGCTGCACACCTGGATATAAAGAAAGAATTTGACAGATTCTCAAGCAGACTTGACAATTTTATGCGTCTCTCCAATGCTGTTGTAGTTGCTCCAGGAGGAGTGGGAACATTGTTGGAGTTATTATACACATGGCAGCTTATGCAAGTCAAGTATATTTGTAATGTACCAATTATCCTTCTTGGTGAAATGTGGATTGATTTAATAAATTGGATTAAGAAATGGCCACTTAGAAATGAATTGGTAAATCAAGAAGACATTGAATTACTTTTCCTAGCTAAAAATTCCAAAGAAGCATTTAACATAATCCAGGAAGCTTATGACGCTTATAAAATAAAAGATGCAAAATTCTGTCTAAATTATAAGAAATATAAAATATAACCAATTTCGGATTCAAATGCAATATGCATAAACAGAATAATAGTAATTAGCGTGTGCGCGCCAGTTGTGGAATAGAATGATCTCAAAGCAAATATCTGAACATATTCATAATTAATCTAATGATCATTTTTTTTAATTTAATGACGTACTATACTGCTCTCCTATTGCTTGGGTGCGCCTTTGGTACGTCCCATCCATGAAAGATTATCTATATCTTTGAAATATTTTCTAAAGATGCGATAATACATAAATTCCTCTTTAGTGTTAAGTATTAATCCAGAAGGTAGTTTTCGATAACGCTCAAATTCTTCATTATCTATTTGCGCTTCAGCATATTGTTGTAGGCAAGTCTCTATTCCAGATCCATACCAGAATTTTGCTTTTTTTCTATTCAATATTTGTTTTGGAAGTTTTTCGTTCATGGCTTTACGCAAAATCCACTCCTCAACATTTTTGGATATCTTATATTTGGCAGGAATACGAAGAGCATAATCCACTACTTTGGGATCCAAAAATCCAACGTGAGCAACCGTTCCATGAGCAGATGCGCTACGGTCTACTCTTTGGAGCGCTGTATTATGAAGTCTACCAGTAATATCTATGAGTTCGTTATCTAATTCTTCTTGATCTAGAGATTTAAGGTATGTATAGCCAGCGAAGAGTTCGTCACCCCCCTCACCCGACAACACTGCTGTAACATGTCTTGCGGCATCTTGAGATACAAGAAAATTTGCAATACTTGATCTAACAAGCAGAGCATCAAACGATTCAAGGTGATAAATTACGTCTGGGAGGGCAGAAAGGAGATCATCTAAATTAACAATAGTTTCATGATGATCAGATTCAATATGTTCAGCCATTATTCGCGCATGTACTAAATCAGGAGCATCAGGAAAACCAGCAGAAAAAGTATGTAATTTGCGTACAAGTGGTCGAGCGAAAGAAGTCATGGTACTGGAGTCAAGTCCACCTGAAAGCCATACACCTATTGGATCATGTCCAACAACAAATCCAGATACTGAAATTTCTAACCGTTTATACAGCTCATTAGCTATATTATCAGGATCCAAATCAAGAGGCTTCTGCTTTTCTAATTTATAGTAACTTTCAGTTTTATTACTGATATAACGGTGGCCAGGAGGAAATTCATGTATATCATTTGTGAACTCGATCAAAGCTTTTACTTCTGAAGCAAAGCATAATGCTTCATTCTCGGTTTGTCCATAATATAGTGGTGAAACTCCTAACTGATCGCGCTCAAGAAATAATCCATCCTTTAAGACCTTAGCATAAGCATAATGGCCATCCGCAACAAAATCAGAAGCTGTCTTATCCTTCTCTAAACTATCAAATTGTTCTTTCTGAACTTCTGTATATATGGCTCCGATTGTTGCATTATCAAAATCTATTACTTTACGAGCAGCATGTCCTCGATGAGCAATCTTGTCTAACATTCGATTGACTTCATTACGCATCCCCGATTCAGCTATTCCAGCAATTCCACCCATTAAAATCATCTCATATGAAGGGTTCTTAGATCAATGTCTTACTTTTCAATATTCTGCAAACGTGTTATCCATAATGAAAAAAATATTAATAGACTAATACAAGACAGGATTAGTCAAGCAAACATTTTGTGCTGATCATTCTAATGAAAAGTAAAAGCCTTAAAATACGTGTTAAAGCCGGAGATACCGATTTTTCAGGAAACATATTCCATCCAAGAATAGTCGAATGGTTCAGTCTCGGAAGAATAGAACTATTGCGATCAAACAGAATCACTTTCATGAATAATGGATATATCAATATTGAAGGAAGCCCTCAGAAATTATCTTTAGTAGTTGGAGAGGTATACGCCAGATTTCATGCCCCAATAAAATTTGATGATAAGGTAATTCTCCTGACTAAAGTCGCTGAGATAAAACAGAAAACTATCAAGTTTGATTTCAAAGTAAAACATACGTCTAGCAAAAAAATTCTCGTAACCGGATGGAGTATATCTGTCTGCATAAATAAGAAGAAATGTAAAGCAAGTCCACTACCCAAGAAAATGGTAGAACTCCTAAAAGGTAAAAAAG
>SMYQ01000296.1 GCA_007050885.1 Candidatus Bathyarchaeota archaeon | reverse complement strand
AAGCGATGAAATGTACATTTCCAAATCACACTATCTTATTCATAGAAATACCAATTTAAGAACTACGCAAATTTGGATATAGTTACAACAAAGCCTATATCGTTAAGAAGTTAACTACTCTAAGCAAGCGGTTGAAAACTAATGAATAGTGATAAACCTGAGCCAGCACCTAGTTCGGAGCTTGAAACTACTGGAGTTCTCACTAAACAAGGTGTTAGAATCAAAGAGCAAAGCAGTATTGATTCGCTTTTTCAACGCGGCTACGGTACAAAAGAAAATGATGCGTTCACATTGACTTTTTACGAAGCGCTTTACCTTTGTGATAAGGAATTGCTTGAGATTAAAAACGAGAAAGGCGAGGAAGTTGATTTTCAATTTCTTCTTCAAGCCTATGAGAAAACGGATGCGAACGCTTGGAGTAACTATCTGGTTTACCGTGACCTTCGCAGCAGAGGCTATGTAGTCAGAGAAGGGTTTGGTTCTGGAACTGACTATCGTGTGTACGCCCGAGGTGACTACGGCAAAGACACGGCCTCCTACATGGTATTAAGCACTCAAGAAGGAAAACCCCTGCCTGTGGACGACCTAACCAAAGTTTTAAGGCACTGTCAGAGCCAAAAGAAAGAGTTAGTTCTGGCGGTAATAAATCGCAGAGGAGAAATAGTCTACTACTCTGTTTCACAATTAACATTTCCATAATTTAGTTCTACTGATAAGATGTAACCAGCTTTTTTCAAGTTGATATATTGCGGTTTGAAGTGGAAGTACGCAAATCTGACCCGCCTGAAAGCTAGAACGTTAAAAACCTTTTTACTATCAATTTTAATATTAACCTCCAAATAACAAAAGGGAAACAGCGATGCCAAACTTCCAACCTGTCCGAGGAATGCGCGATCTACTAACTGAAGATGCAGCAATCCTAAACTTTATAATTTCCAAAGCCAGAGAAACTGCTCAGCTTTACGGTTACAAAGAAGTCATAACACCCGTCGTAGAACAATTAGAGTTGCTAAGTGCCAAATCAGGTGAAGAAATTCGCCAACGCATGTTCATCTTTAAAGACTTGGGCGAGCGAGACGTAGCGTTACGGCCAGAATTTACCGCTTCAATAGCACGTCTAGCCACAACCGCGTTAAGAATTGAGCCAAAGCCACTGAGAATTTTCAGCGTAGGCAGTGTTTACCGATATGATGAGCCGCAACGTGGGCGGTATCGAGAGTTTTGGCAATCAAACTTTGAATTAATCGGCTCAAGCAATCCTGAAGCTGACGCAGAGGCAATAATCCTCACTAATAGGGTAATGAAAGCGACCGGCTTGCAAGGCTACTCCTTCAAAATAGGTAATATTGGCGTAATACGAGGTGTTCTAAACCAAGAAAATGTTAATGATACAGTTCAAAACGCGGTTTTACAACGTATGGACAAGAAAGAATATGATGAAGCCTTTAAGCTAATAGACAACGAGAAATGCCGATCGCTTCTTCAAGAATTGTTAATGTTGAAAGGTCGCACACCGCTTGAAACAGCAGAGAAAATAAGAGCCTGCGTTGCTGGGTACGCTGAGGCTGAAGCTGCAGCGAATAATCTTCTTGAAATTCTGAGTTTGGTCACTGCAAGCAAGTGTCCTGTCAGCGCCGTGGAGCCTGCATTCGCTAGGGGACTTGAATATTATACTGGTGTGATATTTGAGGTAAATGTACCAGAGTTGGATATAGCCCTAGGAGGCGGTGGACGTTATGACAAGCTCATTGAGGTTTTCGGAGGTGAACCAACCCCCGCTGTAGGTGTTGCACATGGGTTGGACAGAATAGCTATAGCTTTGCAAGCTCAAAAAACCATATTGCAAATGGGACCTACAAAAACTGCTGTGGTTATTCCTGTGAGCCAGGATTTGAAAACTGAAGCGTTGAAAATTTCGCAAGTCCTTAGGGAAGCAGGTGTGTCAGTGGAATTTGAGGTAATGGGGCGGAAGATGGGCAAGGCTTTGGAAGACGCTGATAGACGTAAAGTGGATTACGCGGTGATAGTAGGTGAAAAGGAATTGAAAGACGATGCAGTAGTCCTTCGGGATTTGACAAAGCGAGAGCAATTTACGGTGAAAATTGTCGAGTTGCCTAGGAAAATTATTAGCTAAAAAATAGAAAAAGTGGAAGCCCCTGAAAAGTGGGCTTTTTTGGTTCTAGAGTCGTCTGATGTATCGGTTGACTTCCCACTCGCTTACTTGTGTTCGGTATAAGTCCCATTCTTTGCGTTTTTCGCGTAGGAAGTTTTCGAATGTCGTTTCGCCAAGTGTTTCGCGCATTAGTTTGCTATTTTCAAGTTCATCCAATGCTTCTTTCAGCGATTCTGGCAGCGAAATTATGCCTCTTTTCTTGCGTTCTTCGTAGCTCATCTCGTAGACGTTTAGTTCCACTGGTTCACCTGGGTCAGTCTGGTTCTTGATACCGTCCAGTCCTGCAGCGAGCAGAACTGCGAACTGTAGGTACGGGTTTCCGGACGGATCAGGACAACGGATTTCGCATCTTGCAGCACCTTTTCTTCCCCCAAAGTTGGGTACTCTGATGAGCGGTGATCTGTTTTTATGTGCCCACGCAAGATAGACTGGGGCTTCGAAGCCTGGTACTAATCGCTTGTACGAGTTGGGCCAAGAAGCAAGAATTGCAGCCATTTCGCGTCCGTGAGCAAGTTGTCCGCCAATATAATTCATTGCCGTTTTCGAAAGATAACCCGTCTCTGGAGTATCATCGAAAAACATGTTTTTTGTGGTCTTCGTGTTCCACAGACTTTGGTGTATATGCATTCCGGAACCGTTTATACCTGCAAAGGGTTTGGGCATGTATGTGGCGACGTAGCCATTTGCTGCAGCGACGATTTTGGTGATCATTCGCATTGTTATGGCTCTATCAGCCGTGATTAGGGCTTCATCGTATTTGAAATCGATTTCGTTTTGTCCTAGAGCTACTTCGTGATGGGATATTTCGATTTCTATGCCAAACTCCTCGGCGGTGTCAGCTATTTCTCGCCTAATCGCATCGGTGAGATCGCCTGGATGGAAATCAAAATAACCTGCCATGTCTATTGGTGTGGGCAATTCGGTTTCTTCTTCTTTTACTATGAAGAATTCCTGCTCTGGAGCACATATGTAGCTGAAGCCTGCGTCTTTGGCTTTCGCTAGTGTACGCTCAAGAATGTAGCGAGGATCACCCTCGAAGCGTTTGTTTTCTGGAGTGTAAACGTCGCAGATTAATCTGCATGATGATTTCTCTTTTGCTCGCCATGGTAAAA
>SMYQ01000079.1 GCA_007050885.1 Candidatus Bathyarchaeota archaeon | reverse complement strand
TTAATTTCTTAGATCATTCGCCTCAATGTTCTATATTCATACAAAAAATCATGCTTACTTATAGATTCTCAATCACGAATAATATTTCATATGTATAAGCATTATCTATAGCAAGACAAATAGGTAGGGGCCTCTTACACATCGTCCTAATTTGAGGGTCAGTAGATATTGGAATATTCAATAGAGACATATAACCTATCAAAACAGTTCAAAGATATCATCGCTGTTGATAATCTGAATGTTAAGATTAAACAAGGCGAGATCTTTGGTCTACTAGGCCCAAACGGAGCGGGTAAGACCACGACGATCTCAATGTTGTGTACGATTTTAAGGCCGACTGAAGGATCTGCTCAAGTTAATGGTTATGATATATTAAAAGAACCCGAAAAAGTAAGGAGATCCATTGGAATAGTCTTTCAGCAACCGAGTGTAGATGATATACTCACCGGCTTAGAAAATCTGCGTCTCCATGCAATGTGGTATGGTGTTCCCAAAGAAATACGTAAAAAAAGAATTGATGAAGTCCTCGAGCTCGTAGGATTACAATCTAGAAGGAACAGTCTCGTGAAAACCTACTCTGGAGGTATGAGAAGGCGCCTTGAGTTAGCTAGGGGTTTGCTCCACCTCCCAAATGTGCTTTTTTTGGATGAGCCGACTTTAGGACTTGATCCACAAACTCGAGAACATATATGGGAATATATTGAAAAAATGTCAAGAGAACGTGAAATGACAATTGTGTTGACAACACACTACATGGAAGAAGCTGATAGCCTATGTGATAGAGTTGCAATAATCGATCAGGGAAAGATAATTGTAATGGATGCACCTGACTCTCTGAAAGAGAAAGTTGGTGGAGATATAGTCTATCTGAATACAACAATTGCAGATATTAAGAAGTTAAGAGAAATCGAAGAAATAAGTAAGATAGAGCAAAAAGATGATTGTGTAATTCTTACAGTAAAGAATGCAAGTGAACATCTTCAAGAGATCCTTGAAATTTCTGGAAAAGTTGAGAGCGTTGAAGTAAGGTCAGCAAGCCTTGAAGATGTCTTCATAAATTATACGGGCAAAGAAATAAGATCAGAGACTGGTGAAGGTGGTATTGCTCAGAGAATAATCAAGGAGAGTACAGTAAGGTGAGTCAAACCGAAGCTATTTACGCGCTCTGGTTGAGAGAGTTCAAGGTTTTCACACGTGAAAAATCAAGAATTGTTTCATCAATATTTACACCAATGCTTTGGATATTTGTTTTCGGTGGTGGTTTAGGTTCAGCAGTCAGTATAGGAAATGTAAATTATCAAATCTATATTTATCCAGGCATCTTAGCAATGAGCGTACTCTTCAGCTCCGTATTTTTCGGGGTCTATATAATCTGGGATAGAAAGATCGATATACTAAAGGAAATTCTTGTAGCTCCCCTATCAAGAACAACAATCTTTGTAGGAAAAGTGCTTGGTGGATGTACAGACTCAATGATACAAGCATTGATCATGCTGCTTGTGAGTTTCATTCTAGGTATCTACCTAACTGTGTCATCTTTTCTGTTGGCCATAACTATACTTTTCCTGCTGGCACTTAGTCTCGTGAGTACTGGTTTAATTATAGGATCACTAATGGAAAGCCCTGAGGGATTCAATATGATAATTAGTTTTCTGATTTTCCCCCTCTTCTTCTTTAGTGGTGCCCTATTCCCAATAGATAATCTGCCTATCTGGCTCTCATTCATTACATATATTAATCCAGTTACATATGGAGTCGATGCTCTTAGAATGGCGATAATAGGTGTATCTCAGTTTCCATTATATGTTGATCTTATTGTATTAACTGGATTCGCTGTAGTGATGTTCACGATAGGAACAAGGACCTTCGAAAGAATGAAGTAAATAAATCCTTTCACGAACGCCCAATAATATCGGCCAGATGTTAATCGTTATGATAAAAAGAAGTTTTAAAACTCTCTACTCAAGTTTTACTATTTTTTTCTTGAAGTGATTTCTTTTTCATCTCATGAACGTATTTTGGAAAACCTCTGGGAGCATTAGCTGAGAGTTTCATTTTTTTTCTCATTCTATATATCGCAGAGAATGATACATTCATTTCTCTCGCAATCTGTCTGTCGTTTAGACCTTTTTTGTATAGTTCCATGAATTTGTTCTGTGAAACTGATTTTCTTTTGCCTGTAGATATTTTCTTTTTAATTTTCTTGGGGTGTTTTCCCATTCCTGAGACTATATCTTCTAATTGTTGCACTGCAGTCCAGAGACTACCAGAGGTTGGGCTACCGCACTTGTCACAAAAGTTTGCGCCTTTTGTTAATTCAGCTTCACAATTAATGCATTGATATAAACGGGCCATCCGTCATTATCACTTGATTATTATTGCTGTGTATGTTGTCGTTAAATATTATGTATTTTAATGAAATTATGATATTTGCAGACCTAAATAACTTTGTATCTGGTTTATGCTGAACTTAATAGAATAGCGGAAATTATATTCTTCATATAAGATCTTTTCTCATTTTCCAATGTTCAATACATCCAAAAATTGTATGTGCTTTATTTACTATTGTATATCCATTTTTTTGATAAAATTGTAAGACGGAATCTCTGCCATTTAATATTACGTGATGGGCTCCTTTATTTTTCGCAATTTTTTCAAGTTCTCTAATTAATAGCGTTCCGAATCCTTTGTTTTGGAAGTTTAATTCCACTGCCATGTATCTTATCTGTGCTTCAATGTCAGAATTGAAGTGTAATCTACCCACTGCGACCGTCTTTCTATCTATACGAAGCATTATATGGATTGATTCATCTTCTAATGGATCTTTTTCACTTCCACGAGGTTGTTTCCAAGGTTCTCTAAGAATTCTCCATCTGAGATCATAATATTCTTCAATATCGACTTGATTTTTAGGTTGTAGAATCTCTATTTTCATTATCCATCACTGTTATGAACATCAGAAGAATTCGTGGTATACGCAAGTATGTGTTAATTATTTTGAGTTTCTAATTATTTCATTTTTGAGAGTTCCAATACCTTCTATCTCTAATTCTACTGTATCGCCTGGCTTTACCCATTTATCCAACTCTGCACCGCATCCGCCTCCAACTGTTCCCGAACCGAAGAATTCTCCAGGATAAAGTGTTTCATCCTGGGAACAATATTCAATCATATCTTCCCATTTCCAATACATATCGCCGCTATTGCCTTCACAAGTAATTTCGCCATTTATTCTAGATATCATTTTCAAATTTTTAATTTTAGAATGAAGTTCGTCTGTGGTAACTAGACATGGGCCCATTATATTGCTGTTATTGAAATCTTTTCCTTTAGCAGGTCCCATGCCAACTTCCATTTCTGTCATTTGTCGATCTCTGGCACTTATATCATCAAATATTGTATACCCTGCAATGTGTTCAACAGCTTTCTTTTTTGAAATATTCGTACCTTTCTTCCCGATGTACATGCCTAACTCCAATTCATAATCTAGTTTTTCCGTATAAACGGGCCAAAGAATAGGATCATCAGGGCCAGCAACAGTATTTGGATTGCCTTTGTGGTAAATCGGGATCTCATACCATACCTTAGGGATTGATTTGCCATGTTTCTTTAGGGCAGTTTCCAAATGTTTTTTGAATCCCATAAAATCTCTTATCGATTTAGGTCTGGGTACAGGAGCAAGAAGTCTGATATCATCTCTTCTATATGTGATTTGTTCAGACTTTGGTCCTACTAATTGTTCATTTCTTTTCAATCCTCTCTCAACAAATTCTTTACCTTTTATGGTAGCTTCATAAGAGGTGGATCCAAGCTGAAGAAACTGAATCATGTCAGATGGAATCGATGCGTTAGCCAAGGCGTAAATGTCTTCTTCTGATCTTTCATAATAAAGATAGGATGCATAAGCAGAATTAAGATCAATTATGAGATTAGAGCTAAGACAGCCTATTCTATTGAACAGTCCAATAGTGGTCTTTACTTGAAAAGTGACTAACTTCATTTGTCCCACCTAAAGAATTTTTATTAGAATAAGTGCAGATATTTATAAAAATTAATGAACTGGAAAAAATTATTGCTAAAGACTCATAAGTTACAATTGAAATCTTTTCTTTTAAAGTAGGAGGAAAAAAAAATTCAAGAGCTTTAGCCTTCTGCTAAATGTTGTAATTTTATCACATGGATTAAATCATGTACTGCAACTTATTCTTCCAACATTACTTCCAACCTTAATCTTAGAATTTGAGTTATCAAATTATACAGCGGGACTCTTGGTAGCATGTTTTCTCTTACCTTATTCTCTACTGCAAATTCCTTTTGGGTATCTGTCTGATCGTAAAGGTCGAAAGAAAATACTGGTTATCGGAATATTCATTTACTCGCTTGGGACCTTGCTATGTGGGTTATCACAAAATATCATTCAACTTGGCATCAACCAATTCATAGCTGGCGTCGGTGGCGCGTCTTATCACCCAATTGGAATACCATTAGCTTCGTTGGCAGTTGAAAAAGGTAGACGTGGTCAGGCAATGGGTTTTCATCAGACAGGTGGGGCTATAGGAGCATTCATAGCTCCACTTGTTTCTGCATATATCGCCATTTTTATTGGATGGAGATACAGCTTTATGTTCTTGTCCATTTTTGGTTTCATTTTAGGTTTATTCATTTGGACTAAGATAGATGAATCCAAACTCATGGATACAAAAAACGAGAGAACTAGTGATCTTAGATCTGTTTTCACAAACCAAAAAGTTGTAAGACTAATTATTCTGTTATTTACCTTCGGTTTATTGCATGTCATTTCATATAGGGCGTTGATGCCGTTTCTTACAACTTATGCTATTGTAAAACATGCTCTTAATTTGGAGTCTGCTGCTCAGTTACTATCGCTACTTCAAATTATGGGAATAGTTGGGAGCCCATTATTCGGACGGTTATCTGATGGAATTGGAAGAAAACCAACTTTATACATTATATTAATTTCGCAAGCCATTGTAATGTATCTGATTACTTATTCCTCTGTTGGAATCCTAGTATTTTTACTCGGAGCGATGGGTCTTATTGCATTTGGATGTCTGGCTGTTACCGATACTTGGATAACTGAGATGAATTATCCTCAAATAATGGGAACTTTAGTTGGTATTGCTGTAAGCGCAAGTTTCTTCATAGGAGCAATAATTACGCCCATAGTGGGATTTCTGGCAGATAATGTTGGCTTTGATTATGCGTTCAGAATTATGGCTATGTTGACCTTGGTTGGTATACCTGTTCTCAAAATAATTTCAGATAAAGATTCATGAATCTATTTCTTTCTTAATCTTACTTTGAACTTTTTTATTGGATATCTACTTTTATTTTTTTTAATTTTTTTGAGAATAGTTTGAGCGATGTCTATTTCCAATGTGTTTGATAAGCTAATGCAATATATGAAAATGTCAGCTAACTCATCTTTAATATTGGAATTTTGGAAGCTTTTTGATTCATTTTTCTTATAATTATTTTTTAATGACCATTGAAATATTTCCAGAAGTTCTGCTGATTCAATGCAAATAGACTCTGCAAGATTTCTTGGAGTATGATATTTAATCCAATCTCTTTCAATGACAAAGTCTTTGATAGTTTCTTTCATTTGTTGAAAAGTGCAAACATTATCATTAGTTTTCAATCTTAAACACTAACTCTTTAAAAATACCTAAAACATGTAAATAGGAATATTACTTTTTAGGAATGACGAGATAGGACATTTCGTGAATACTATTAGTCTTGAGGACTAACTTTTAATCATAAATATTGTTAGACTGATAACAAAAAAAGAGAGAAATGAAATTATTACTTATTCACTTGTTTGATCTTCAATCTCAGCGATGGGAGCATTTGTTTTAACCGATTCAATACCGTTCATGCACGATGCCTTGGCTGTATAAGCCTCACTTACGGCGATAATTTCATTATTTGCTGCTCTTAATCTGAACCGGAATTGTCCACTGGCGTCCTTATAGACTTCAAATTTTGCTGGCATATTTATCCCAGCTTGATAGAAGGTTAAGACTTAAGAGGTTTTCTGGTAGAGCGTTTTAAGTAGATTATGCTATTGTATTGTAAACAGAAATTTGAGCATATTTCAATATGAAAAGGTCTTATAAATACAGAATATTACTTAGACCCTCCTATATTTTATCAGAGAACAATTGGAGAATTATGAATTTGATATTCTGCATCAAGTGTGGTAAAGAGCTTCCTAAAGATGCACAGTTCTGTTCTGTTTGTGGCATCAATTCTGACGTGTAGCGCGCGCGCTCAACCATGCAAATTAATCTCTTTACAAATTATGTCTTTTTTTTGATTACTGTTTTGAAGAAATGTAATGTGTGATAGTGAGCTCGAGACCTAGGTCGTGTAAAATTGCAATTAACAACCTATGAAACATGGATGTATCATTCATGATTCAAAAGTGTAGAAGCCCTTATTTGTGAAAAATAAATTCACCTTTTATGAATTAATTATTTAGGAAAGGAAGAATTTTTGCTTGATGATAATCATGAATTAATTTACGTACCGGAATATTTGGTACAAAAAATAGATGACATAATCAAGAATAGCAGATTGTATCGCAATAGAGAAGATTTCGTATTCGACGCAATTGAGAAATTTATCTCAGATGCTGTTAAAGAGAAAATCGAAAGATCTTATATCAGAAAGTATGGTTGAAGTCCTACCTAAAATATTATCACAGCGTCAATAATAGTATATTCTTTAATAGACGCTTCCATTCAAGTTAATGAAATTTATGGAACCGTTATATCGATTTAGTTTTTCTCTCAAATATCTGAAAAATCTTTCTTGGGAATTCTGGCGATCTTCTCCTTAACGGCACTGGTTATGAATGCTTCTCTACTATAGTATGACTTGGAATATCTAATAATCTGATCTATGTCTTTGATCATGGCTTCAGAGAAATAAACAATATCGCGATCACTTCTTCTAGGCATTATGTCTTCCTCAAAGTAAAATCAAATTTGAATTCTGTATAAATTAGAAAATTTTCAATATAAGATTTGATTTGACTGAAGCATAGATGTTACATACTTTTTATCTCATTAATATTTCATTTTCCAGGAAATAATTTTTTGATTGAAGATCCAGTAATTTTCATTTCTTTTGAGTCAAGAGAATTCAAGGCATAAGCAGATAAAGTCCAGTCATCTCCCATATCGCTCCGAGTACTAATAAAATTACCACAATGATATACAATCTTCCAGCATCCTTCAATGCTTCTATGAAAGCGATTTTACGACTTTTCGAAAAATATCGGTTTGGAAATATGCTGGAAAGGCTCAAATTTATTCCAGCTGTAGCCGAGAAAACGTAAGCACCTAATTCAAGAATTAATGTTCCTAAAGCTATGATCATCCATTCAATTCCAACTGGAATTTCGGTTTCAATTGAGGCAGCATATGTAAATAATGCTCCTATAATGAACCCACGAAATACTGTTACCAGCCCAGATATCGCTGCTCCTATGAGAGGAATAATTCCAGGCAGAGTCGTTGTTGCAAAAGCGCCTGCAAAAAGATTCACTATAAATGTATATAAAATCGCAAATGCAAGATTTCTATCTTCAAATGCGCTAATTATTGGAGTGTATACAGGATTTGTTGAAATTCCTTCAAGCATAGGTTCTATGAATCCCAATATGCTTGGTACTTCGATGTGAATCACAATATATCCGATAAAATATGAGATAATGTATAATAATGTAACAAGTAAAAGGAGTCTTTTCATCTTTTTCGTTGTTTTCAATGATTCATTCAAGAATCTCATCACTATTCTCACTTATCCAAATCAAATGAATGATTATCATAAAAATAATGGTACGATTTGAATAAAATTTGTCTAATAAACGTAAAGATATTTTTAAACTTGATATGATGAAAAAGTTATTGTGTAAACCCTCTTAACAAATAGATACATGGCATCTTACATTGCATCATAATGGATAACTGGCAAACAGAATGTAGAAGAAACAGGGATTTAGCATGTTCAACATAACAATTTTGGTACTTTTAATATCATTATCTTTCCCAAATACGATGTCACCTTTCCCGATCTCAATTGAAGAAGATGTAAGTTTCACTCTTTATGCTATTTACAGTGCCAAAGAATCTACAAGCGCTTTTGAGACGCTGGTTGATCAATTTCGGTCAAACATATCCGATGAGGTTAAGAATATGTCATATGATGATATCAACGAATCAAAGTTATGGTCTTCTAAAGCTAAAGATTATCTAAATGTAAAATACTATGACGAAGCTAAGGCATGTGCTTATTACTCATGGTTTTTGGCAGAAAGGGCATCATTTAGGATCTACGTGAATATGACTTGGAATATGATCCAAGATGCAAATGAAACAATCAAAAATATGCCCAGTTACATTGAGAAACCTTCAGTTGCACAGAACACCTTGAAGAAATCTATTGATAAATTCAAAAGTTGGAGTATCCCAATTGTTTTTGGAGTGAATGAGCCTTCATTCCACTTGAAAGGTTATGCAGTATCAATGGATTATAATAAAGAACCATTATACTTGGATGATGACAGCGCATACCAACTCGCCAGTCGAGCAAAAGAAGAAGCACTAATACACTTGAAAAGCCAAACAAATCTTAGAACACAAATAGAATCACGAATCAATAAACTTCTTGAAAGACCCAGCTTTAGTTTGTTCTTAATAGTCGCAGCGACAATTCTAATTATCCCTTCAATAGTTTACATCTTAACTCAAAAATCAAAGCAGCACGTAAAAAAAGGTCGGAAATTATTACGCGTTGAACTATCTACAGTATTTTGATGTTAAAATTTTTTTTATACAAATATTGTTGATTTCAGAGTAAGTTAAGATAATGTTCCTAATCCATTCCTTCTAGAGTGCGATAGGGTATTTTCCATATTTTCTTCCGGTTTCAACCATTGCAAGATAATTTTCAAGTTTGCCACCACCGTACCATGAATTACTCGATGATAATATGTGGCCTCCATTTGGCGAAGCTACTTTAATCACATTCTTTGTTTCTTCAATTATTTCTTCTGGGCTCTTTGTAGCTAGATTATCAACAGAAATATTACCATGCAATATGAGACTATCACCGTAATTCTTTTTGATCTCACCAATATCTACACCTGCACTAGGATCCAAAGAGTGTAAACCATCGATTTTCGCAATATCTAACAAATCATCAAGTAATGGATCAACAAACCCATCTGTATGCTTAATGAATTTGGTGTTATATCGATGTGCCGTTTCTACTTGTCGCCTCATAGCATCGAAAACTCCTAATGATTTGAATTTGTCTGGAGGTAGCATGGGTCCTTTTGCCTCGCATAAATCTCCCCCCATAATGATGATGTCTAAATCATGTTGACATAGGATTTTAATTAATTGAATGTTAAAATCAGTTAGTTTGTCAATAAAGTTCTTCACTAATGAAGGGTTTTTGTGCATCCAATAGACGAACTTAACCGGTGTCAGAGCTTCCCATGTTTGGGCAAAAGGTTCACGAATATGGAAACCTAGAGCCATTGTCTCTTGGTTAATTTTCTTCAAATGTCTTAGGCCATAATCTCTTCCAGGTGCCTCTGGATCTGGGAAATCATATTCTAAAAATTTTTCAACGTCTTCTTCTGTATTAAATACCGTTCCAGTTACAGTCTGGGTTTTTGAGGTTGGATCAAATGTATATGTTCTTCCTAATTCGTCCATGAGTTGGCCATTAGGTAATTTTTTTAATTCATAATTATCAGGCAAAGATGTTGATATGCAGTAAATTAGATCTAACCCAATCTTTCTGTATGTTTTGTAGTAGATATCATATAATGATCTTTCTTTTTCTCTGTCTGAGATTAAAGCAGATTGTGACGAGTAAGTAATATCTTTTTTAACATCTAGAATTTTTTCCATAAGGCTAAGATCTATTGCCAATTCGCCGATTGGGACCATGTCAGGTTCTTCGAAGTTTATAGCTTTAAGGACTCTTTCTCTACTATTCAATTGTTGTTGATCCCACCATTTTTCTTGCTAAGTCTATGGCTTCAAATGCATCTCTTCCGTAAGCATCTGCACCTATCTCATCTGCAAATTCTTTTGTTATTGGTCTGCCTCCAATCATTGTTTTAACTTCTGAACTGGCTTTCTTTGATAATTGTACTGTCTTAGACATCTCAGGCATTCCAGCCGTTAATAGACAGGACATAGCTAGAATGTCTGGTTTATGCTTCTTTATATTCTCTGCAAATTTCTCAGGTGATACATCTACGCCGATATCTATCACTTCAAATCCTTGAGTAGTTAACATGTTATTAACGAGGTTTTTGCCAATATCGTGAATGTCTCCTTTCACTGTTCCGAGTAAGACTTTGCCCATGGGCTCAGATTCAGCAGATTGAAGTCTAGGTTTAACTAAATTAGTTACTTCGCTGGCCATGACGCCAGACATCACGAGGTCTGAAAGGAAGTACTCACTGTTTTCATATTTTTGTCCGACTTCGTCAAGTCCTTCTTTGATAGCTTTGATAAGTTGGCTTGCTTCAACTCCTGACTCAAGAGCTTTCATTGTAAGTTCTTTGATTTTATCGGGGCCTTCTAATTTGATGAAACATTCTTTGATGCTTTCAAGAATATTGGAGTCATCTGACATAATTTTCACATTTCGTATTTGGAATGTTAAAGAATCTAAAATGTGTAGTATCTAATTTCAAGATTTCGTAGATGATGTTGAGGCTATTTTAGCAATGATTTTGCCAACAGTTTCTGTGTCTGCTTTTCCTCCAAGTTCTATAGGAAGTTCTTCATTTTTTGACTGTGTTAAATACTTGGCAACTGAAACTTCTATTGCTTGAGCTGCTTCTATTAGACGTTTGTCTTGATGATATGTTCCAAGAAAATCAAGCATAAGTCCTGCAGAAGATATTTGACCTATAGGATTTGCTTTATTCGTTCCTGCTATATCATAGGCGCATCCGTGTGTCGGTTCGAAATATCCAATTCGTTTTTCTATATTGAAGTTTGTTGCAGCCGTCATGCCTAATCCTCCAGCAATCTGGCCCGCCAAATCGCTTAATAGGTCAGCAATTAGGTTTTCTGCTAGAATCACATCGAATTTTTGTGGTTCTTTAACTAACAATGCGCAAACAGCGTCTGCGTATAAGTCCCTACATTTTATATCAGGATAGTCTTTGCTAACTTTTCTGAATATATCTCTAAACATACCATGGGTTTTACGAAAAATGTTTGCTTTGTGAGCTAGAACAACTTCGCCCTTGCCGCCTCTGCTCAATCTACTCTTAGCAAGATCGAATGAGAATCGAGAAACTCTTTCACAAGCACTCTCTGTGTAAACTCCTGCAGTTGTCCATACTCCTGGAATAATTTCGTTCTCTAGTGAACGATAAAGACCCTCTGTATTTTCTCTTATTACAACCAGATCTATATCGGGTCTCAACGCGGGCGGACAAATAGATGAATATGATTTAGCCGGTCGAACATTAGCGTATAGGTCAAGATTAAATCTTAGAGCCTGAACAAGATCTCTTGTGGTTTCGCCAACAGGCCCCTTTAGAGCTGCATCTGACTTCAAGAATATCTCTAAAGATTTTTTAGGGACAGGTTCTCCGGAGGTCTCTTTTACTTGATCACCCATAGGGGCATCTATGTATTCAAGTCGAAAGTCAAATCTCTTTTGCAATAATTCTAATACTTTTTTTGCTTCGCTTACGATGTCTGGACCTATGCCGTCCCCCTCTATAATAGCAATCTTGTATGAATCCTTCAATTTCTTCAACCTAAACCGTGGCGCTACCTAGTTATGTCAGTTCTATATATCTTCTTGGAAGAATATGGCTGACTGAATGGTAACCGTTTAGATCACGATTAAATAATGCTTGAGTATGAATATCAAAAAAAGATGAATGATCCCGTGGAGATTGCCTTTTGAATTTATCAATAAAAAAATTCAAAATGGAAAAAAACCCAAATGTATATGATCCTGCAGAAGATACAATGCTGCTTGCGAAGAATCTTGACGTTAGAATAAATGATAGAGTATTAGAGATTGGTGTAGGATCAGGATATATCTCATTGGTGGCCTCGCAAAAGGCTGAAAGCGTTTTCGGTATAGATATCAATCCTCATGCTGTTCGTCTTGCAAAGATTAACGCTAAACAGAATAATATCAATAATGTGGAATTCATCGTTAGTGATCTATTCACCGCAATAAAAGGAAAATTTAGCCTCATAATAATGAATCCACCCTATCTTCCACAATCAGTTGATGATAAAAACGATCCAATAGATTACTCGTGGAATGGAGGAAGAGATGGGCGCAATTTGACTGAGAGATTTATCAAAGAAGTAGATAATTACCTTGGTAATAACGGGCGAATACAGATTATCCAATCTACGTTATCCGGGTATGATAAAACAATGAAAGCTCTAAGCAAAAAAGGATTCGAAGTTGAAATACAGGATGAACAAAGTTTCTTCTTTGAAAAAATCTACTTAATCATAGCCAGACTAAGAGAAAAATCTTAGAAATTACTTTTCATTATTATTAATTATTCTTTTACTAGAGCATCAACCTTTAATAACATCTTGATAAATTCACAAGGTAATTTCGGAGGTCTAAACTTGGGAACTGATGAAAACTTACAGATCGCATTTGCTGGAGAATCCCAGGCGAATAGAAAATACACAGCTTTTTCAAGAAAGGCTGAACAAGAAGGTTTTCCGAATATTGCCCAACTATTCAAAGCTGCAGCAGAAGCAGAAACTGTACACGCGCTAAGTCACCTACGAACAATGAAACAAGTAGGATCAACGAATGAAAATCTTAAAACAGCATTAGAAGGCGAAGTCCACGAACACACTAAGATGTATCCTGAATTTATCCAAGAAGCAGAATCAGAAAACAGAAACTCAGCCAAAATAACCTTCAACTACGCTAATCAAGTTGAGAAAGTACATGCCGACCTTTATCAACGTGCAATCCATGCAATTAACACTGGAAAAGATATCGAGAAAACCCAATATTCCGTATGCCAGACTTGCGGCTATACGGCAGAAGGCGAAGCTCCAGATACATGTCCTGTCTGTGGATCACCAAAACAACGATTCAAACTAGTAGAATAAATATCAAAAGTAGAGAAATGCGAGTTAATTAATCGTAGCATTAGCTCTACTTCCATCATTAGCATCATTTAATTGATATCTTAGAGAAGATTTAAGATAACTATCAGAATATTACCGAGGAGGCATTTTGATTGCTCGCAGGCAACCTATATGACAAAATAGTCTACAGCAAAGATATGATAAAAATGGGAAAAGTCAAGAATTTTGAGATTAATCCTGACGGAATGAAAGTAACTCATTTTATTATAAAACTAGAAAATGACGCAGCTAACCAACTTCTTGGAAAACGCCCACGCCTCCGCCAAGCTAAAGTACGAGTAAAAACTGAAAATATTGAAAATATTAAAGATGCAATTATTCTTGGCCAATCAATTGAAGAGCTGAAGGGCACCATTGATAAATTATGATCGAAGTGTGGCTAAAAAGAAGATGAATAATTAAAGCAAACACTGATTTTTATGTAATGATTTATTCGTTATGAATATGACAGGCGGTATAAAGTTTATATTCCTAATCTTATAACGCAAGATATTGGGCCAGTTATTAGATTAGGAATATACCCAATCACAAAAATTTTCGCATAA
>SMYQ01000222.1 GCA_007050885.1 Candidatus Bathyarchaeota archaeon | reverse complement strand
GAGCCTGTTTGGTGTTGAAGCTGCGATTGCTGCATCGTTAGTTGCTGGGATGCTCCTGGGTCAACGTCATCGCTTTGTAAAGCACATTCATGACCACAGACCTGAGGAGGATCAAATTGAAGAAGAGGAATTGACGGAGGCGGAGATCCATACATTTCAACTCCCTCTTACTCATATCGCCGTTGCCACCATTTTCATTTTTTCAATTGCAGCCTCTTTGCCGTCTATGATAGTAATTATTACTCAATGGCATTTAGCGGTTCTTGCAGTTGTCTCAGCTTGTCTATTGATGTTTGTCGTGCGACCTATTGCCATTTTCCTAGTGACCATCGGAACTACTTTTTCTTTCCGTGAGAAGTTATTCATGAGTTTTCTAGCCCCACGCGGTGTCATAATTTCGGCCCTGGCGTTGTTTTTTGCGTTTGAATTTGCGACTCACCCAACGGGAGATCCAATATTAGCTGCGGCCTTCCTCTGGTTTATTCTTGCCATAGTATTTGTTACAATCCTGGTTGAGGGTGGACTGGCCGCTTGGACGGCTAAAAAAACTAGTGTGATAGAAACGGAATCAAATGCAGACATAGCAGAGTGATTATTTAGTAAATAAAAGCAAGTTATCGTTTAATCGAGGGGCTTTAATCATCTTTCTCATTGTGTTGATGACTGTAATTATCCAGGCGGGATTAGCACCCTTCCTAGCAAGGACCTGTGATATCTGTCCAGTGGACTAAGGAAGAGCAACAGAGGATTAGACCATTCTACCTCAGCAAATTCGTCGAGTTTAAATGCCAAGAAGGCCGGTAGCACGCTATTAGTCTCCTTCACTTATCCGGCGCCCTCTCTTGGTTTAAAGGGCAGGGGTACAAGGAGAAAGATGGCGGTGCGGATGTGAGGCAACTTAAGAGCCGAGGCTCATCAAAGCGAGTAAAACTCGTGAAGAAAGTCCGCAAAGTCGCACCCTATCTAGCTCCTGTGGTGGACGGCCTCGAAGCCGCCCAGGATCTGGATGTAACAATGCAGACCCTGTCACCTGACTCCAGCCAGACCCGATGTCTTGTCTGCAAGGGTGGTAAAATGCTCTGTGGCAAGTCTTCTTGCCCGCTCCTGCACCGGCTTTACTCTTTTTTGAAAGTCCAACCCCTACTCGATAAAACGGATTTAGAGGGATCATCACCGCCAGGGGTCTTCGTGGGGCGCTTTGGCTGGCCCAAAGTATACGCAGGCCCCTTGGTCCCACCCGTCATCGGCGATACCTCGATCTATGATTCCCCTGAAGACTGGATGTATCTGGACCTAAACCAGATTCTGGAATATCGCTATTCCCTCGTTCGTGGGATGCACAGAGTTAGCGTGTTTGAACCAGAACAATCCGGTCGCATCATTGATGACACCCGAGATATGACCCTGGCTTCGGGGCCAGTTGAAACGGAGGTCTTGTTCAAGAAGCGCCCGCGCCGTCCTCTACGATTAGAATCAGAGGTCCAGCCCATGGGTCCATCGGCCATGTTAGAGAAGTTTGTGTTGGGAACAATGAAAGGACACAAGCGGCTTGAACGGGCTTACGAAGATAGAGACCTTAAGGCGGCTCCAGCCATTATCGACCTCTACAGCAACGATGTCAATCTCACCAAGATAACTCGTGCGTTTAGTATGGGTTCCTTTGGCCTTGGACCGAACCGGCGGATGGTTCCCACCCGTTGGAGCATTACCGCGGTTGATAGCACGGTTGGACGTCACTTTCGCAGCCAGGTCAAAGACCACCCGTTCATCAATGAGTACCGTGTTTATGAGCATAACTTCTTGGGAGATCATTTCAAGATCTTGATGAGCCCTGAATCCTGGAGTTACGAACTTGTGGAAGCCTGGTTTCCAGGCACCTCCTGGAACCCATCAGGGAACCATGTAGGCATTTGCAGTGATTGGGAACCATATAAGGGCAGAACGACATATGCCTCCATCGGAGGATGCTATTATGCTGTCCGAGCGATGGCAACCGAACACCTCGCAATGGAACGCCGTCAAGCCTCCGTCGTTGTCTTGCGGGAATCGCGCCCCAACCATCTGATGCCGTTAGGGGTTTGGAAGTGTCGCGAAATCGTTCGTGAAGCCCTACAGCAACCTTATCTCCGGTTCGATACACGCGAAGAAGCCATTCGATACATGATGTCGGGATTCAAGATAGATTTGAAATCGTGGATTGATGGGGGTAGCCTGCTAGCTCGCCAACTTTATCAAAAGCGACTTACCGATTTTGTAACAAAAGAGTGATACAAACGATTATTAGCTCATAGTCATTTGCATTCACTGTGAAGACCAAAGTCTGGATTCTGATAAAGACCAGCCGACCCCTTGGATGGCCAATCGCGCCTCTCGTTTTCATGTTAGGACTGACAGCGTTTGGTGCACCTCTAACTCCTGTGGCGCTTTTCCAACTCATCTTGCTCTCAATTCCATATTGTATTCTGTTGTATGGAGTAAACGACATCTATGATTATGAGGCAGACAAGCTGAACCCACGCAAATCGGTTCCTGATTCTATTGAGATGGAAACCGAAGTCTTTCCCCTCATGAAGAAGCTAGCGGCGATTATGGTAACCGTCTTGTTCGCCAGTGCATTTCTCACCCTGAATCCAACAAATATTGTTGCCATGAGTTTATTGTTATTTTTCTCCTATTTCTACTCAGCACCACCTTTACGATTTAAGGAGCGCCCACCATTGGATTCGATCTCTAACGGCATTCTCTACTTCTATGCCCCTGTATTAATTGGGGCTAGTTTTGGTGCGACTTTATTCGATATTCCAATCCAGGCTTATCTTATAACAGCCTGTGTGATGGGAATTCATTCGTTCAGCACTGTGATGGACTATAACGCCGACAAGCTTGTTGGAGATCGTACCTTTGCTGTAGTGCTTGGAAAACGGACCGCTTCGTTATTTGCTTTAGTCGTGTTCATTCTCGCCTACATTTTCTCTGGCTTTCAAGGGATGATTGTAGGATACTTCCTCATCTTGTGTGCTTTGCTTGCAGGAATTATTACGATTATACCATCAGAGAGGATAGCGAAATACTTCTTTTACGCAATAGGAGTAGGTTTCGGCGTGGTAGCCGTATTTGAAGTGCTGAGATACATGGCCTTCTTCTACTAATGAAAAAATAGAGGACTTATCGGAAATTCCCTATCCACCAGGTCCGCCATGCCATGGCGCGTCTTTCCAAGTGAGATCCCATAAATCTTCTTCAGTGAGGGTCTCTCTTTCGATAACGAGTTTGTAAAGCTGGGTGAGGAGCTTGTGGTGGCGTTTTTC
>SMYQ01000003.1 GCA_007050885.1 Candidatus Bathyarchaeota archaeon | reverse complement strand
ACGTCAAAAAATCAATCTAAAGGGGGACAGAGCGTATTTATGGGTGCTGTGAGCGTAGTCAAATCGAGAAATAACGACAACATAATTCCTATTTTGAAGAAGATGATGGAAGCCCAAACACACCGGGGAAACGAAAACCTTGGCATTGCAACGAACCACGGATGTTTTTTCACAAATAAACTTGAAGAGTTAAACCAAATTCAGTCGTCAAATATTGCAATTGCATATAACATGTCTAAGATTGATCCTAGCGATTGTCCTCAACCAATAATATTTCAAAATCGTTCGTTTATTATTGAAAGCGATTATCTGGATTTTCAACAATCATTCGATCAATTATTTGAAATCCTGTCCGAAGATACTCCAGAAAGATCATTAACAAAATTTTTATCACAAATTGATGGTCAATACGAGATTGTTATCCTTCACGAGGGAAAAATTTTTGTTGCGAGAGATCCTATCGGTCTCAAACCTCTTTATTATGGTTGGGATACGGACTTTATAGCTTTAGCGACTGAAAAAAAAGCACTCTGGAATCTTGGAATAACAAAAACGAAAATATTCCCACCTGGTCATATTTGGCTATTGGGTCACGACCGTAAACCTTCATGTATACGACAAATAAAATTGCAAAAATTTATTGACGCTGATAATGAAGTAATCGCTAAAAAATTGGGAAGTCTATTGCGAAAGGCTGTATTAGAAAGATCATTAAAAACCAAAACTGTAGGTGTTAGTTTTTCTGGAGGAATAGATAGTTCTCTTATTGCACATATTTTATCTCAAAATGACATTGATGTTGTTGGCTTAGTTGTGGGAGATAAAGGTCAACCTTCAACAGAATGGGCAGAAAAGGCAGCGAAACTTCTTGGAATCAATTTGAAGATTCAAGAAATAGATAGAGATAATCTTGAAAATATTCTGAAAGAAAGCATATGGCGAATAGAGGAAGCTGATCCAGTAAAATTGAGTTTAGCTACTTCTTTTTATTTATGTGCAAAACTTGCAAGGAACTCTGGTATAACAAGAGTGTTTACTGGTCAAGGAGCTGATGAACTCTTTGGAGGGTATTATAGGTTTTTAAAGATACTAGATCATGGGGATTCAAATGCACTCCATGAAGCGATTTTTAATAGAGTTAGAGATGCACATGAAGATAGTTTTCAAGTTTGTGAAAAGTCAGTTGCTCCAGAAACGTTGAGAATGCTTCATCCTTATGCAGACTGGGAACTTATTCAATATGGCTTATCAATTCCTTCAGAATTAAAGATCTCAAATCCAAATGATAAAGTTAGAAAACACATCTTGAGAAAAACAGCTATAGATATCAACCTTCCAAAACAACTCGCTGAAGCTCCGAAAAAAGCTATTCAATATTCTACGGGCATGAATAGAAGAATAGAGATTCTGGCCAAATCTAAAGGAATGAAAACAAAACAATATGTAAACCAATTATTCAACGATATTTTTGGAAATTTCAATTTGGAATATAATTAATTTATCATTATTTCCATTTAACAAAGAATGATCTTATTAGATGGATGTTGAATCAATTAGGCCATATCGTGGGGTCGTCGTCTAGTTTGGTCAAGGTTTGAACCGCCAAAAGGATACCAGAGCACATATGTGCGGTGAACCTGGGGATCTAACCAGATTGCTGGCGGTCGCGGGTTCAAATTGACATCGTCATGAAATTCCCGCCGACCCCACCATATAGAAATTGATTATTTGCTATAGACATAAATCATTGAATCTGAAAGCTCCTCCAATTAGAAGGCATGAATATGAATAGAATCTCAATGGCCCATGGTGGCGGAGGTGCTGCCATGCAAGAACTAATCAAGAAATATGTTCTAAAATATCTTGGTGGAAGTTCCGCCGAAGTCCCATTAGAAGCTCTTGATGATTCAGCTGTAATCGAAGACATCGTTCTAAAGTCCGACTCGCACACTGTTAAACCTCTTTTTTTTCCAGGGGGAGACATCGGAAGATTAGCCATTACTGGGACAGTAAACGATATTGCCGCAGTAGGCGCTGAACCTTTAGCACTTACATCCGGATTCATAATTGAAGATGGCTTTGAGATTGAAGCATTCGAAAATATTCTAAAAAGCATGCAAGAAACTTGTAAGGAAGCTGGAGTATATGTCCTAACTGGCGACACCAAAGTCATGGAGAAAGGAGCATTAGATAAATTCGTAATTAATACATCTGGCATCGGGAAGCGAAGCCGCTATCTTGATGAAAATTTGCAGATTGTGAGGAAACACAGAGACCTCAAATCCAGATGGCTTTTAGACTCAAACTTATCCAATGGAGATATCATAATCGTTTCTGGAACCTTAGGTGATCATGGTATAGCTGTCCTCTCATCGCGAGAAGGATACGGTTTTGAAACAGAAGTAAAATCAGACATGATGCCCCTAAACAAAGTTGTAAACGACCTGCTCCAAATAGGAGGCATCGTTAACATCAAGGACCCTACACGTGGCGGATTAGCTAATGTGTTGAATGAATGGAGTGAAAAATCAAACACTGGAATTACAATTAAAGAAGAAACGATACCCATTAGAACGGGAGTTAAAGCTGCGTGTGAAATGCTAGGCATTGATCCTTTAGAGATCGGTAATGAAGGAAAACTTGTGATAGCAACAATACCGGAAAAAGCTGAAGAGATTCTAGAAAAATTGAAAAGTATTGAAATCGGTCACGACGCTGCAATTATCGGTAAAGCTACTAAGGCATCCAATCACGTTATCCTCGAGACTTCAATTGGTGGCAAACGAATAATCTTACCACCTATCGGAGACCCAGTGCCTAGGATATGCTAAACACGTACCCTTTCATACAATAGGATAACCTAACATATTAGAATACAAGTCGACTTGTGATACAAGTACAAGAAATACAATAAATTGAGTGACAGTTAACAAAATAAAATTTGTTATCAAGCTATCTTCATTCTTCAATTTCGCTATTTCACTACTTGCTATTATCACTATAAATGGAATTAGAAAACTAGCTACTCTTGCTAGCTCGAGTTTCGCAAACAAAATGGTGATGAACAATACAGCCGCGAAACTCAATACAAATGTACTGTGTTCATGTTCATGGAAAAAACACCGTAGTGATCTAATCAGAGCTATGAAGAACATTATGCATACAGGCAACCCAATGAGCATGAAAAAGAATAAGGTAGAATGTCCGATATTCCAAACAAGTGGATTTATTGAGTTAAGATGCCAGTAGAACCATGAATTTGTTTTTTGAGCCGATAATGTTGCTTGAATAATAGGCCAACCAATTGCCATTTCCAAGATTACATAGGGAATAACTGTTCCTAGAAAATAGAATAATAAATTAATAATTTTTTTGAATTCACCTGAAAAGATTACAAATATCAAAACCATTACTAAAATTGATGCTGAAACATAAGACATGAAAATGCATAATGCAAGTATCAATCCTCCAATTAGACTCATAACTATATTTTGAGTTCTAAATGAATGTAGGAATAATAAGATAGATGAGCATACAAAGAATCCTAGTATCAAATCCATGTATGGAAAATTCAATATTAAGGAAGGGACCCAGGAATAAAAAATACATGAGAGTATTGCAACTCTCCAACCGTAGATTAAATTGGATATCCAGAATATTGGGAATAATGTTAAAGCCGAAAGTATTGAAACTAGATACATAACCGAGTAGGAATTTTCTCCAAATATCTGAACCGCAATATGGATCATCAGTGGATAACCGGGTAAATGTGTTGCCATATGGCCGCCCCAATAAAGTAATGGAATTTGCATCTCCCGAAGCCATTCGGATATGTATCCTATCGGTTCTGATATTCGGAGGGCCAATGAGTAATAGGCGAAACTTTGTTGATCTTCAATCAACGTAATTATTTGACCATTTTTTATCCATATTATCGAAATATGAAATAAGAGAAATATCATAGCAAAAGACGAGGGTACAAGAATACCCATTTTAATACGAATAATCTTCCATTTAGAAAACTCAAATCTCGTGTTCCCCTTTTCAAAAAAGAACTTCAGAAGTATACATTGAATCACCAAAAAGATAATCATAATAAGAATCCAAAATAATATTTCAAATAAAATTAGGGATACATGAGTCAATAATAAAATTAGACTCCCTAAAAATAAAATAACGACAATCAGTCTCTGATACAGCCCATATTTCTCCTGTAAAAATATTCTCTTTGAAAAAAGATTCAAAATGAATAATGATGATTCAAGTAGAATAAATTATCTAGGTTTTCTTGGCCCATCTTAATACAATCCATATCATCAGCTGTCGTGAATGTTAACGAATAATTCTTCGGTATCTATATTCAATATTGCAGGATCCTTCTATAGAAACCATGCACGGCCCAATTGGATGATTTGGATTACAGGTTTCTCCAAATAATGTACATTCTTTAGGTTCAACTAATCCTCGAAGTACTCTATGGCACTCACAACCCTTAGGTTCCGTGAATTCATTATGCATAATTGATTTCAGCTCATCAGTCCATTGTTTTTCAGCGTCAAAAGATTCAAATTCTTTTTTAATCGCCATCTTGGATAAAGAAATTTTTGGGAACCCCCGCCACTTTGCGTCCTTCGGTTCGAAAACTTCCGATATTGCCTTAAGAGCTTTCAAGTTGCCTTCTTTTTTCACGACTCGCTTATACTCATTCTCTACAATTGATTTTGATTCATGAATTTGTTTTGCTATCATATAGACAGCCATTAGTACATCCAAAGGTTCAAAACCCGCAATTACCTGTGGGATACTATACTTAGAGGATACTCCTTCGTATGCGTTCATTCCTATTATTGTGCTGACATGACCTGGCTCAATAATACCTTGTAGTTTAATTTCACCCATTCCAAGGAGAGCATTAAGTGCTGGTGGAAGATATCTATGGAAGCTCAGTACAAAGAAATTTTTTGGAGGACCCTTGAGCAAAGTTATTGCCGTGCTTGGAGCTGTGGTTTCGAAACCTATCGCAACAAATACTATGTCATCATCAGTTTTCTTTGCAAGATTTACTGCGTCAGTGATGCTGTATACAATTTTTACTTTTCCACCTTGTGATCTCACATCATTTAGTGATTCTTTTAGACCTGGAACTCTCAGCATGTCTCCAAAAGTAGCTATCGTTTTACCTTTTTTAGCTAATTCCAACGACATCTCGATTTCGGAAGTAGTGGTTACACAAACGGGGCAGCCTGGACCCTGTCTAATTCGAACTCCATGTTTTTTGAGTAAATCATCTAGGCCATATTTCACTATAGTATCTTGATGTGTCCCACATACGTGCATCAACGTCAAGTTTAGATCCATAGATACTAATTTTTTGATAATTTTATCAGCGGTAGTTTTATCCCTGAATTCCATTAGTTGACTCATGTCTTAACTCTCAATGATTTAATATAACAGTCTCTTCCAGAGATAATCTCCGCCGGTTTTCCACATTTTGGACACACAAGAGTTGGAAATATGATGTGGTATTCCGGGTCATCTTTCAATTGTATTGGCCCTTCGTATTTACATTTGTCACAATGTATCTTCCCGTCTTCATGCTCCATGTTTAATTTTGAGTTTTCAAGAAGTGTATTTTTTATCAGTAGATCGTAACAGTAACGTAATTGTACCAGCCCTAGCATTGAATACTTACCAACAACAAGATTGACTTCGAAAACTGAAGTAGCATTTCTTTTCTTTGCTTCTTGGATTGCAATATCTATAATATTACTTGCCATAGATAATTCATGCATGTATGCAGCCAACGTCAATTAATATTGTCATCAGTTTAGATTTAGAGCTCCTATTACGTATATGATTCCTTTGTCAGTTTTACAACTTGTTCCAATCACATCAGCTTTTGGATTTATTCTCATTACATCAGCTTTGAGTTTTTCAAATTCTACGTTCATCGCTTCAGCAAGATCTAACTTGTTTATCACTACCACATTAGCTTCCATGAAAATGAAAGGATGCTTTAACACCATGTATGGACCTTCTGTCACACTTATGACTACAAGCCTCTTTTCAGCTCCTAATCGGAACTCCCCTGGGCATATCAGGTTTCCCACATTTTCAATTATGATAAGATCTAATTGGTCTAATTCCATATCTTCAATAGCTTTTGAAACTAAATTAGCATCTAAGTGACATTCTTTTCCAGTATTAATTTGAATGACATCAACGCCATGTTTTGCTACTCTATCTGAATCAATTGTGGTGGTTAGATCTCCATTAAGAACGGCAATTTGATGCTTTTCTTTCAGCCTTTTAACCATAGCTTCAATTAGAGATGTTTTTCCAGAACCTATTGACCCCATAATGTCTACTGTTTTGATATTATGTGTTTTGAATAATTCACTATTCCTTTTTGCAAAATCCTCATTTTTCTTTAATATACTTTCTTCTAATTCAATATCAAAAACTTCGTCTTCCTTGTGTTCCACAATTTTCGTCATAACAAAATATCACTTTTTCATCTTTTTCTCAGAGAATCTGATTTATCGTCTTTCCAATATCTCATCCCATAGTTTAAGCGTCTCTTTAGCAGCTTTTTCATCAAGAATCTCAATGGCAAATCCCGCATGCACAATTACATATTGTCCGATCTTTACATCAACTAAGGAAGAATTTACTTCTCTAGCTGTTCCATCTCCGAAATCGACTTTTGCTAGATCACCATCGATCTTCATTATTTTTCCAGGTATCGCAAGACACATTTTCTCTTATACTCTCAGATTAATAGTTAATTATTTCAAACTTTTTTAGGCAATTAAATTGCCGCATTTATCTAAACTAGAGATTCGCTTTCATTCTGTAAAACGAAAATATTGTTCAAGAGACCTTCATATAAACGGTTCTGAAAAACTCTGTGTGTTCTAAAAGGAATATTTCCAGATCTTAGATAATGTTTGTTGCAGTAATTGCTTGACCTAATGAGATTCCACCATCTCCAGGCGGCACTTTATCATGTGAAAGAAAATTCAATCCACTTTTTTCAACTTTCTGTCTTATCATATTAGTAATATATGAGTTGCAAGCTACCCCTCCAGTAAATCCAACAGCCTCTATTCCCTCACTGATTGCGCATTCAACCGCCAATTCAGCCAATGATCTAGCAAGGTACGATTGAGCGGATAGAGCTAAATCTGATACTTGGATTTCATTTCTTGTTTGTGCTTCATGAATTTCTTTTAACAGATAAGTCGTGTCAATAATTCGATTCTTTATCTCTGGTTCAAGCTTAAGACGGTCTTTCCCCTGTGACGCTATTGCTTCAAGTTTCATCGCGGGTTCCCCTTCATAGGTTCGTTCAGAACATATACCCAACATAGATGAAACTGCATCTAAAACTCTACCACAACTGCTTGTCATAGGTGTTTTGCCTGACAGAATTTGTTTTGAGATTATTTCAATCTCTTTATCCCCATAAGGAAGATATCTTACTCTCTCACTTAGAAATTTCATGATATCGATTTCGAGATTAAGGATCCCCGCAACCATTCTGAGCGGATATTTGGTAGCAAGATCACCTCCCGGCATTGGTTGATCCTGCAAATGACCTAATCTTTTAAATTCCTGCAAATTAGATTTGAGCACTTCTCCACCCCAAGCACCACCATCAGATCCATAACCATATCCATCACACACTACCCCTATGGCTTCACTTATCCCGTATTCTGTCATTAATTTGCTAAGGTGTGCATGATGATGTTGGATTTGCACCATCGGGATATCCCATTTCTCACTTAGTCTCTTAGCTAAGAAAGTCGTATTATATCCAGGATGTAGATCACAAGCAATAACTTCCGCTTTAGCATGTGTCAGGTTTAGCAAATGCTTAGCAACATTCTCTAGGAAATCTAGAGTCTCAGGAGTATCAACATCTCCGATGTGTTGGGACAGGTATGCACGATTATTCTCTATAACACAACAAGCGACATTCAACTCTGCACCTAGAGCTAAAACATCATTTGAAGTCGGAAGTTTTAAATTCAAAGGTACAGGTGCGTAACCTCTCGATCTTCTTAAAAAAACTTTTTTTTGATTTATTACTCGAATAACAGAATCATCACATCGTTGTTCAATGTTTCTATTATGTAAGAGAAAGTAGTCAACTACATTACCTAGCTTTCGTATTGCATTATCGTTATCTATCACTATAGGCTCATTAGGCGGATTTGCGCTGGTCATTACCAAAGCAGATTCTTTTGTCACATCAAATATAATCTCATGCAGACCAGAATATGGAAGCATAATTCCAATGGTGTGGAGACCAGGAGAGACTAGATTTGATAGAAATTGCTCTTCGTTTTTTTTCAATAGAACAATTGGCTTTGCAGAAGATTCAAGAAAACCCGTTTCTATTTCATTAACATATGCAAATTTTTTTATTATTCCAATATTTCGTGCCATAACAGCGAAAGGTTTTGCTCTTCGATGCTTCACTTTTCTTAGTCTTGATAATGGTTTGGAGTTAATTGCAGAGCATATTAAATGAAATCCACCATTTCCTTTCACTGCGAGTATATTTCCTTCATCTAATAATTGTCCAACTTTTTTGATGTCATTGACAATTCGTAATGATTTACCTTTATTATCGGTCAATTTTAATTGGGGGCCACACTTTGAACAAGCGTTTGTTTGCGCATGAAATCGACGATCATTCTTTGATCTATATTCTCTACTACATTCAGTACACATTTTAAAAAAATTCATACTGGTATTGCTTCTATCGTAAGGAAGTTTATTGATTAATGTGTATCTTGGACCACAATCAGTGCAAGTAATAAAAAAATATTGATATCTTCTATCTTCTTTATTTCCCAATTCCTTGATGCACTTATCACAGATAGATATGTCAGGAGGAATTATTGATCCTCTTTCTTCTCCACCTGTAAAACTACTCTCAATCTTAAAAATTGAATATCCTACATTTTCCTTTTTATAATCAATAATAATGTCATCTATTTCCGATAATGGAGGTTTCTTGGCTTTGAGTTCATTGATGAAGCTCTCTATTTGTAAAGCTTCACCTTCGACTACTATTTTTACTCCTGCATCGCCTCTATTCTGTATAAATCCTGATAGTCCTTTCTCCATAGCAAGCCTATAAACAAAAGGTCTGAAACCAACTCCTTGGACTATTCCTTTTACCAACATATCAGCAAGCAAAAAAACATCATCTTAAACATAGCAACTAAGTCTTTACGGCAAAGACAGCAAAATGAATCTTATTTCCTTACAAGATCTTTGAAAAGGATTTCACTTATTTTTAGCTCTAGATCTTTTCTTGATCTCTCGAGTATTGCCTCTAGCGTACTATCTATTTTTGTTTTCCTATCAGCAGTTTGAACAAGTACACCACCAACGACATCAATCGTCTTCTTCGATATCACAATATTTACATCAGAACCTAATTCTGAACTTACTGTTTTTGATATTTCTTTAACCGGAAGCTTTCTTTTTACATCACTCCCATTTAGAAAAATTTCTAAGTTTCCTCCTCCGGCGGCTGTAGCCGCTTCGATTATAAGAGAACTAAGCATTTTTCCATAAATCTCTTGTTTGGTACTCGACTCAAATTGTTGTTCAGCCTTCTTAAATACTTCATCTAATAATTTTCGTTTTTGTGAAAGGATTTTTAAACGCGTTTTAATTTTTGCATTCACAGTCTCACGGCGAATAATATTGTCTGCTTCTAATTTAGCAGCGTTTAATATTTTTTCACAATTTGTTTCTGCTTTTTCTTTTATCTCTGTAACTTTTTCTTCACGTAAACCTGCGGATGAAACATTAGCCTCATCGATAATCATCTTTGTCTGTTCATCAGAGTCTTTCAATATTTTAGAGACCAGTTTGCCAGCAGGTGAACCACTCAAGTGATTACATCACCATATAGTATCCCTTTCACAATCGTCTCTACAGCCTTGTGCATATGTTTCCTCGCATGAGATTCCAATTCGGCCAGTTCATTCTCACATTCTTCCATAATCTTCTTTGATTCGTCTGAAGCGGTTTTTTTGGCCGATTCACGAATTTTTTTTGCCTCTTCCTTGCAACCTGCTAGTTTGTTATCGTATAGTTCATCTTTTGGAACTTTTATTGTATCTTTCATTCGCTCCGCTTTCATAGAAGCTTCTGATATTCCCACATTCGCCTTTTCTTCCGCCTCTAAAATCGCCTTAATGATTTGATCCATCATTATCTGTTTATGCCCAATCTATACCTAAGATAATAATTTTTCTAGTTGCCATATACAATATTCTAGAATAATCTGATCTTTTTTTCAAACCATATAATTTCATTATTTAAAACATAGCATCATTAATTATTTCCCCGAAAATTTCGTGACTCGCCCTACCAATAAATCTAATGAATTATCGTTTGATAAACATCTATAATCATTTTTACTATTTTGGACCAATCTCTCTGTTCAGAGATAATTTTTCCATTTTGAATCA
Organism: Candidatus Bathyarchaeota archaeon; assembly: GCA_007050885.1. The sequence continues at coordinate 3,427 of SMYQ01000003.1, read as the reverse complement.
ATTTTTCTTTAAGTTTCTGGTTAGACATTAAAGATATTATCGAATTTGCCAATTTTTCAGAATTTCCAGGTTCGAATAAGATTCCATCTTTTTCGTGTGTTGAAAATTCAGAGATTGTTGGAAGTCTTGAAGCCACTATTGGTCTACCTGCGGCCATTGATTCGAGGATTGTGAGTCCTGTCGCCTCTCCAAGTGATGGTAAAACTGAAAATTCACTCAGATTATATGCTTTAAGCAAATCAAGCTCGTTAAGTTGCCCCGCAAAGATAACTATATTTTCTATTTTCAAGTTCTTTGCAATTTTTTTGAGCTCATTCTGGTATCCCCAATCTGGACCTACAACAAGAATTTTAAAATTTGGGAATTCGGTCACTACTTTGGAAGCAGCTCGTAGTAAATATTGTATTCCTTTCTTTCTCTCAATACGTCCTACAAACAATGCCACCCTACTTTTCTTTAGGCCATATCGTGAGATCATAGAATGAGGATCAGGAAGATTCCTGAATTTATCAACTTCAACACCATTTGGAATTACAGATACTTTCTCATCATTTAGAGAAAATTTTGAAACAAGAAATTTTTTTTCATAATCAGTCACTGCTAATATTTTATTTGCTAAACTCAGAGTCATACGACCAATGACATTATCATATAATTCTCGCAGCAAAAGTTTACTTATTTCATCTGCTTTACTTCGATCATAATGAGTGGTTACAACGAATGGGACATTCTTCATCTTGCCGATAAATGATGCAAAGTCTGTGTGGGCAAACCCATAGGTATGTGCATGAATTATGTCCGGTTTCATTCTCAGTAGGTCTTTGAGCATTCCATGGCTGATTGTTGTAAATCCAGTTCCCCAATGAATTCGAAAACCTTGGTATGATCTGACTGAGATTTTGCCAACCTGATACTTCTTATCTTGTGAGCCAAAGGTAATTACTGATGTTTCATAATTAGATGGCAGCCTTCTTGCAATTTGATGGAGATGATTTTCTGCTCCTCCAATATATGGCAAGAATCTTTGTATCAAGTATAATATTTTCATTAAGTAGAACCTAATTGATTGTTTTCGATTTGCCGTAGTCCACGATTGTAACCAAGCCTGAAAGCGAATTCTATAAAGACAAGATAAGCGGGATAAAGGATGAATGCAAATAAATCTTTAGTTGCTTGTCTAGTTATTCTCTTCACATAATCCACCATATCGTTATGGGATATCGATTTATTTGTTTCACGACCTAACTCATAATCCAGTAATCCTCTTCCAAATCCATGACAATAATGTTGAACATAAACCCCGCTTGAGGTTTCTCTGTGATGATGATACACTACGGGATAATAAGTCATGAATACTTTTAATTTTCTTCTTTGAAATTTTTGTAGAAGTTTAAGATCTTCCGCATAAGGGTAACTCACATCGAAACCCTCTATTGATTCCAGTAAAGATTTTTTGAACAATCCGCAAATCGTTGGGTCTGCATCAGATTCAATAACATGAGATCCTTGAAATTGCTTATCATAAATTTGTTGAAAATAAAAATCTTTGAGACGTGGAAGTAGTTTATTTTTATTTGCACAACTCACGCGACAGGATACTCCAGCAACATCGCTATTCCCAAGAAACAATGCTAATTTGCGCACCGTATTCTTATCAATATAGGCGTCAGCATCTAGGAATAATATCAATTCATTTGTCGCAGATCTCCAACCAATATCTTTTCCTTTACCTATGCCGCGAATATCTCTGATGATCTTTACGTTAGGATATTTTGATGCTTTATCCACAGTTCTATCGATTGAATTCCCATCAACGACTATTATTTCTTCACAACCGTTGACAATAACACTATTTAGAGCTTGATCGATAGTCTTTTCGTTATTCTTTGTAGCCAATACCGCTGATACGCCTTTCAAGCAAATTACACCTTACAAGTAATTCTATTACCAATATCATCAAGAGTGTTTACATTACAGATTTTTTCATTTCCAATTTGTAAGTGCAGTTTATACTTTCTATTTAATCTAATAAATAAAGAAAAACTAGTTAACCATAAAACATTCCTATGCCAATTTCTCGAAAAAGAGAATTTAGTGTACAACGTGGCTCTAAAATCAAGTCACATTGAACATTGGCTCCGCTACCAAATAGTAGAAAAATTGAGAGTAGATTAATACTAGGCTACTAGTAGAGGCGGAGACTGAGTAAAGTAAGTCAACGGTGGTGACGGAATATAGTATTCTTGTGGCGGAGGAAGATATGCTGCGGGCTGTGGAGGCGGTTGAATAAAATATTGAACTGGAGGGGGTTGATAAAACGCCCTTTGAGGCGGTTGAGGAATAACAATTTGTTGGGGCGGCGGCTGATAATAGACTTCTGGGGGCTGAGGTACAACGTAGGGTACTGGAGGTGGCTGAACCGCATATGGAACTAGATATTGTTCTGGTGGAGGAAGATACGATGACATTATTGGTGGTCTCGGATTCATATAGTAGGACATATCAATTTACCTCGATCAATCAAGCTAGTTAGAGTTTAGAGAATATGAATATTGCGTAAGATTTTTGTATAAACATTTAGCTTCGTTCTCTTTATTTACTGATACAATAACTTCAAAATTACACAAAAAATCGAAGTTCAGGTATGAAATTATTCAAATTTGCTCTCATATTGTTAATACTAGCAGCAGTTAATGACCAATATTTAATATCTGTTTCTGCAAAAACAGAGCATATAGTAAATGGGGATTTCGAATCCAATTTGAATGAATGGCCCCCTATGTTTATCATGAAACACATGGGAACATTGCAATTACAGCAGGTGTTAAACACTCAGGTACTAAGAGCGTAAGAACATGGGCAGACCCCATGCCTCAAAGCCTCTATACAATAAAGAGAGCGGGGGAGCCACCCAAATAATCCAGACCAACATTAAAGATCTTGATATGATTCTTAGCTTCTGGGTATTACCTGCAGTTTCTGGTCGGAATGACCATGCGAATATTATAACCATAATTCATATGAAATTAGAAGATAGTCGCTCAATCAATCTATCTTATATGTCGCATGGGCACCTCCTGCTGTGGGCGAGTTTTTATACAATACTTCCGACAACACAATTTTCTTTCTAGAATCTATGGTAGAGTTTACCCCAATGCCCGACCCTCAGACTCCACAACCAGAAAGCGGAATTCATCAATGGACTTTCATTAAGCGAGACGTAGGTAAAGATTTCTTTTCTAAACATGGAAATCCTCAAAATGTAGTTCTGAAGGAGCTCATGGGAAGCTTTGAACTAACTACTGTTTTAAATATGCAGACACCTGATGCCTTTTGGGATAAGATTAGCCTGATAGGAGAAACTGAGACATCTCAAACATACCCCCCGATAACATCCACTCCAAAGCCTGAGTAGTCAGAACCTACT
>SMYQ01000046.1 GCA_007050885.1 Candidatus Bathyarchaeota archaeon | reverse complement strand
GACTCGATCCACTCTTTAGGCAAGGAAACAACAAGGCTGGACTTGCCCAGCGCCATTATCTTACGGGTCTCCATATAACACCATATAAGACAAGACAGGACAGGTATATACAATTGTTGAAAAATATTGACTAAGCCGTCTTCAACAAAAACCGACTGGCATCCTTTATACTATCCATAGTATCAAGGTCAACAAACGAGACCAACTCAGGGTCAATCTCCCGAAGCTTCTCAACCTGCAGAGCAACAATATCCGACATATTCTCCAGAATCTTCCTGATGCGCATCTCACCCAGCCCCCTGAGCACCTCAGCGTACCTCAAACAATTTGAGACATGATAAACAGAGGGCATCGGCTCAATCCAGCCATTGGGGTTCAATAATAAGGTACCATTCAACCCATAAGAGACACAGAACATCATCTCAAGAACCGCTGGCTTAACAAAGGGCATATCACAGGCACAGACCACTGCGTATTCACCCCTCGCAGCCCTCAAACCAGTGATGACGCCGATAAGGGGAGAATCCTCGGGGTAACAATCAGAGACAATATGCACAGAGTGAGGCACCACAGCCCAGTAATGAGGAATCACCTCATCCGAACCCACAACCACAATAACCTCATCAACAACACTCTGAAGAACCTCAATGACCCAGCAAATCAATGGCTTATCCTCAAAAACAGTAAGCCCCTTATCCTGGCCCAGTCTCGAAGAGTGCCCACCACTGAGAATAATTCCGGATCTCCTTACCTCAGTCAATATAATCCACAGTTCACTCCAAGTAAACTGATGGGAAAAATACTTAGATTTATCCATTAATTTTTTTTAATTAAATTTGAATGTTTAGGAAAAAAGATGAATTGAACAACAAAACATAAAGAAATTAAATCATTTTATTTATATATACCAACCTTTATATTCGGAGATATTAAAAGGGGGAGACTCATGAGCGGTCAATCAACAGAAGTTATACGTTGTCCTAACTGCAAAGAAGATGTACCTAAAACGTTGTATTGCTTAAATTGCGGTTACCCACTCTACAAATTAGAGCAGAAGAAATCAGATGAGACTGTCGAAAAAATAGAATTTGAGACAGAAGGAAAAGTAGATATGAGCGTGGAAATACCGCCACAGGAACAGGAACTTGAAGAAAAAGAAATGGCCGAGGAAGAAGAACAGAACCTAGAAATAGAGACACCTATCTTGGTAGAGGAGAAGCCACAGGAACAGGAACTTGCAGAAAAAGAAATGGCCGAGGAAGAACAAAAACATCTCGAAGAAGAAGTGGAAAACGAAGAAATATTTGAAGAGCCATCAGAGGGTCAAAATGAACTAGAACTTAAGAAAGATATCTTCCCCTCTGAAGAAAGTGAATCATATATGATAAACGAGATGAGGATAGAGTTTGCTCCAGATCCCCTTACAAAGGAGATCATGGAGAGTTTAGCAAAAAACATCACATTGAAAGTTAGGTTAGTAAGATTACTTCGAGAGAGTCAGGTAAAGGAGGAGACTTTCAAAAAACTATTCGACAGCTATGTCGATCAAGGTAAGCTTTGGGTTGAAAGAAGAGATGAAATTATCAAACGATTTAAAGCTGATATTGAACGTATGGAACAAGAATTAATCTCAGCTCGGAAGGATTATGAGTTATTGGAAATTCGAAAAAATATTGGTGATGCAAGCGATGAGGAGTATAATGTTAAAGCTCCTTCTTATAAATGGGATATAGAGAACCTAGAAAAAGATATTAAAAATTCCCGTGGGGGCATTCAATATGTGTTTAATCTTAAGGGCCTTATCCCCGAGGAAGAAGTTGCGGAGCTGCAGCAAATGTCTGATTCCGATTACAATGAGTTAGACGATATTGATGGCATCAGCGGCGAAACAATCACTCGCATGAAGGAAACACTCATGCAGGCTTTGAATATCCTCGAATTTTAATTTATCGTACCATTTTTATTTTAATACAGTTGAGATGGAATTTGTGGACTGCGCGTGCAAATGGAGTGTGAAGTTCACGAATCTAACTACTAAAAGATAGTCTGTAAAATGGGGCTATCCTTGAGTTTTACTTATATTCTGGACTCCATGCCTGATTTTATAGGCTATCTCTATTGGTGCTCCCGGTTCTAGTCAACGCAGGCGTCCTCCTATTATCCCTTGTATTACTGAGCAAGTTCAGCCACTGGACCATCATAAACAGTGAGAGGATAGCCGAGATCACTGGATTCGGGAAAACAGCGGTGGGTTTCATACTGATAGCGATGTCAACCTCTCTGCCAGAGTTGACGGTAGCTATGTTTAGCACCGCAAATGCTGAGGCTGTTGGTGTGGCTATTGGTAATGTTCTGGGCAGCAACATCGTGAATGTCTGTTTCGTGCTGGGAACCTGTATCCTGTTTGCGTCTTGGAGGAGTCTTACTTGTATTGATTTCCTCCCCATTATTACCCGTGAGGATATCAAGAGTCTCCAGTTTGGATTGTTTTCAGCCAGCGTTATTCCCTTGTCTCTTATTTATCTTGGATTCGCCAGCCGTTTTATTGGTCTGTTGTTGATTGGGTTGTTCGCTTGGAATACTATGCAGCTCGTAAAGAAGAGGGAGGGGATGAAGGATGAGGGCACTCTTGGGGAGGAGAAAGAGAAACTAACAAGGTATGCTTTGATGCTGCTCGTGGGGGTCGCAGGTGTGATAGTATGCAGTTACTACATTGTTGACTCCGCTACATTCATCGCCTTGAGCCTTGGGGTCCACAAGGTGGTTATAGGTGCCACCATCGTAGCCTTTGGGACTAGCATACCGGAGCTGGCTACTAGCCTTGAGGCTACGAAGGGTAATAGTATCAATCTGGCTCTGGCGAATATCGTGGGGAGCGGTTTCCTGAATATTACATTGATTCTCGGGGTCACTCTCATCGCTGCTAATTTGACTGTTGATATTGGGGCTTTTACAAACATCGCGATATTCAGTCTGATATCCAATCTTTTCCTCTGGTATTTCCTGAGCGGTGAGAGGATATGCTGGAGAGAAGGCGCGGTTCTCATCTTCCTTTACGCCCTTTTCCTGTTTAGCAGCCTTAGACTCTGAGATACGCGTAGAGGCGCCATAAAAGGGGCTATTATCTGTATTTACCTTGTTTTTTTGATTATGTTTAAATAAGGTCCGAGTTTTCCTGCTTTAATAATGTTATATCTGATTTCTGTTAAGATTAAGTGTTTTTAATCGTTTTTTGTATTTATTGGGTAAAGAAATGATTATCTTCAGGCTGCCATTCGCGAGATGTGGGGGATTCCTCCAATTTGGATACAGAGAACAATAAGCCCATGAAGGAGAACTGGT
>SMYQ01000066.1 GCA_007050885.1 Candidatus Bathyarchaeota archaeon | reverse complement strand
GAGTGAAGCCCCAACAATCCAGCTAGTTATTTCAAAACATCCACTAAAAGCAGGTGTATCCCCAGCATCCAGTAATCCATAGCCTAGACGACTATATTCTTTGACTTTATTCACATACTCTTTCGTATGAAATAGAATAAGTTCTTCAAATTTTGCCATCCTAGGATTTAGAATATTGACAGAAGAGATAAGATCATAACTTTGTGCAAGAGCTAACGCAATCTTAAGACGTTCTGGCCGTAAAGGATGGTTTGGGCCTAGATCATACTCTCGAAGTTGTTCTCCGATCACTACAGCGGTCTTACCAGCCACTTTCGTTCTCCTAAAATGGAATATGAAATTAAGTATACTAAATTACTGTGGTTGGCAAGCGCGCGCTATTATCTGGAAGATTATTCCACGTTTATTTTTTTTCCTTTGACGGTTTTTGGTAACTCGACTGATAAGATACCGTTTAGAAATTTTGCTTTGGCTTCGTCAGGATTGACTCTAGCTGGAAGATTCACAACTGTATAGAAAGAACTGAATTCGCAATCACAATGAGTTCCCCACCGTTCATATTTAACACATCGAGCTAACGGTGCTTCTAGGTTCAGACTTTTTTCTTCAATTGTTAGATGTATATCCTCTTTTTGTACTAAGGGAAGATCCATCGTTACAACTATTTTGTCCAACGATTCTTTAACTTGAATTAGAGGTTCAAGTCTTCCAGTCGAGCTATCCCACATTGGTCGACTGGATATTAATTCTTCAAAAACCTCATCAACCTCTCTTTCAATGTCATCAAAGGATTTGAACAATTTTTCATACCTCATATTGCTCTATATTATCCATACATTGCCGGAAGTTCCTGCTCTTGCGTTTTAGCCATTCCCTCAAAAGATTTATTGGTTCTTTGCATGAGTTCACGTGTTTTTACCCTAATGTCCTCAGCATCTTCAAGGAGCTTTTTAACATCCACTTCTAGATTTAGTAGTTTATTCACTGCATTTATTGCTGATGCTGCAGCTCCAGGATCAGGATATCCTGAATGTGATTGAGCAAGTATAACTATATTTGTGAGCCCTTTCGATAATGATTCTCTAACAATCATGGCGTGTGGGCCTACCATGAATCCTTCTTCCAATACTTGGATTTCAGCTTCTTTTAAACGCTTCTTACCTTTTACGTTTGTTGCAACTCCAAAAACTTGAGGTATTTTGATTTCCATCCGATTCTGAACTGCGATACCACTAACTGAGACAAGCATCTCAACCTTCTTTTTGATAGCCCAATCAGTTAAGGTTCTTGAGAGAGGGGCAATAGCTCTAGCGCCAATCGGCGTCTCTGAAGTTAGTACCGTGAGATTCGAGTCACCAAACAATCTAATCGGAACCTTTGGTTCACCATCATGGATTACCATAACAGGTGGCAATAGATCTGATTCTACGTGTCCAATTTCCGGCAACTTCATTGATTCTACTATCTGACTTACAGCGATCATACCGGTTAATCCTGTATCTGGCATACCAACAAGACAATTTTTTACGGAATCAAGAGGCTTGGTTTCTATGATCCGCATCTCTTCAGACATAATTAAAACCTTACATTAATTGGATAAATCGGCTTGATTAATCTTTTTGGAATCAACTCTATTCTATTTTATAGTAATGAACAAGTTTAAGTTTGAGTTATTGATGCGGTAGCATGAGATGTAAGTTGGAGCCACCATTAGATAACACGAAAAAAACTCTCAAGATAGTACTAATCATAAGTATTCTAGTCAACATCTCATTAGCTTCTGTAGTTCTTTCAAATCTAGATCGTCCAAAAACCCAATCCGATCAATATGAGGCTTTGATTTTCCAAAATCAGAACCTTACAAAAACAATCAATTCGATGAAGCAGGAATTAACCCTTCTAGAAAATCAACTATCCTATTACAAATCACAGGCTGATTATTATTCTCGACTTTCGAGATCTAATGGAACAGGCAATTTCGGAATATCAGGTAGATCCCAGATTAACATAGTAGCAGTTCGCACCGTAAGCGGATCAATGAGTGAGTTGGTGTATGAAGGCATTATTATGATGGTTCATCTGGAACTTAGAGAGGGTGAAGGAAGACTTCTAATCAATACAGAACCTAAGATAGGGATAGATCTCCAGACAAGTGCAAATACAGCTATTCTTGTTGCCGAAGAATTGACAAATCAATCTCTTAAAACTACAGATGTAATACTAACTGTAATAGCTGATAGTGAAACTGAAATTTTAGATGGTCCTAGCGCTGGAGCAGCGATAACAGTCGCGTTGCTTGCAGCGATTAATGATGAAACAGTAGATCCTAGTATTCTAATGACTGGAACAATCAATCCTGATGGTTCTATTGGAAAAGTAGGTGGTTTAATTGAAAAGGCATTAGCAAGTGCGAGATTTGATGCAAAAAAGTTTCTAGTACCATATGAACAGAGCGTAGCTGTCGTTTATAAGACGGAGGAAACACATCCCGCACCAGGGCTGACAATAATAACTACTAAACCTGAACTAATCAATATTGAAGATTATATTAGAGATGAAGGTTACGAGCTAGATATTATTGAAGTAAACAACATCATAGAAGTTTATGATTCAATAATTCTTAAAGAATAAATGAGTCTAGATGTTATTTTTCCAAAAAGCCATGTTAACTAATTTATTACCTAAGTAATCTCAACCAAGATATAGTAGATTATAGACATCTTTTTTCCAAAAGTCTGGTAAACTACCGAATTTGGTTGTAAGCTCTACTCGCGAATGTGAATTCGTGCTTATTTTTATACCTAGTAGCTCTGAGAATAAGCTCTGCATTGTTTCATAAAAATTATCAACTTCACAGAAATTTCTTGATTTCATAATGGACTTTATTGAAGACCATTTTTCAAATAATTCGTTGTATTTGTAGTAGTCAATAATAACTTCTTTTTCAGGGTTAGTAAGTTCTGCGAAATCATAATATCCAATATCAATTGTAAGATTGAACAATGCCTGAAGTTTATCAGTCAGCATACTTTTTTTCTTGGCAGAATTTTTTGATAGTAAATATTTTTTCATAAGATTTATTTTGTATCTCGCGGCAACATTTTTTATCCTGAAATTTTTCAGTTCGTAATCTATTGAATAATCTATTAGGCCATTCATAACGTATCCTATAGGGTTGTTTAAACTGTGAAGACTTAGGGCAATCGGTTTAGCTATTTTGGATATTTTTGAGATCTTTAGGTAATACGGAAATATTTCTCCTTGTGCAAAACATCTACTTTCTTTTGCATGCCCAAACTCATGACAGATAGCATGAGTAATGAGTTTCTCTTCAGAATTGAATTTACTGCAATATTCTTCAATGAAGCTTGGGATTAGTTCGACGGAATCTTTCATGAAGTCGTATCTAGCCGGTCCAATGAACTGCTTTTTGCTTGTTTTTCTGACTGGAATTCTTATTTTGAATATGTTATTTGCCCTTTCTATAGCAGATTCAATAAGAGATCGATCTATCAATCATCTACACTGTCCCAAAAAGAATTGATGTTAGAATTCAAATCATGAATACTGGTTTTTAATCAATACTGCTATGAAAAAAGCGATTCCAGCGGTAAGTATGATAGTCGCCCCAGATGCTAGATCAAAAAGATATGAAGCGAATAGACCTATTATAGCAAATACAGCACTTAAAATTACAGAATGAAATAGTATATTCTTTAATCTCGTATTGAAGAGTTCACTTACTGCAGCAGGTATAGTCAATAAAGCTATGACAAGTATCATTCCTACGATTCTGATCAGCATTACAACTGTTAATGCCGTTAAACACATAATCATTAGATTTAACTTGCTCGAAGGGATTCCAGATATAGATGCATGTTCTTCGTCAAAAGATACTGCTAAGAGTTCTTTGTAAAGAAGGAATATGATTCCAATTATTATAATATCAAGTATTGACATTAGAATCAGATCGGAGTTTGGTACTGTTAGAATATTTCCAAATAGATAGCTGAAAAGATCGGGAGCATATCCTGGTGTTAAACCGATAAAAATTATTCCTAATGCCATTCCGACTGCCCATAAAATTCCGATGGCAGTGTCTTGGCGTCGTCCACCTTTTTCAGTAATTACACCTATTCCCAAAGCTGATAGAAGAGAAAAAATAAGAGCCCCAATGATTGGGTTAAATCCTAATAGATAGCCTAGACCTATTCCTCCAAAGGAGGAGTGAGCTATTCCTCCACTTATGAAAACCATTCTCTTTACGACTATAAATGAGCCTACTACTCCACAGGCTATGCTTGCCAATAATCCGGCAATCATAGCATTTCTCATAAATTCGTACTGGAGAATTTCTATCATATCTGAGGTACTCTTCAGTGTTCTTTGAGAACTCTATGAGGTAGACCATGTGCAATCAATTCAACAGGACATTTGTAAGTGTCTTCCAGAGCTTCGGGTGTGATCTCTTTTGTTCCTTGATAGTGAAGTCTTCTGTTTAAGCAAGCGATCTTATCTACGTATATTGAAACAGCAGATATGTCATGTGTAACCAAGATTATGGGTGTTGTCTTTTTTAAATCATTAAAGAATTCCCACAGTTTTGTATCCAGATTCTTATCCACATTTGCTGTTGGCTCATCTAAAAGTAGAAGTTTAGGCTCTGAAGCTAGAGCTCTTGCCATAAAGACTCGTTGTCTTTCACCCCCAGATAGTTTTCCGATTGCATGATGCTGTAAATGACTCATATTTACTTCTTCAATCACTTTGTTCGCAATTTTCTTATCTTCTGCATTATATCTTCTGAACATTCTTGTTTGGTTTAATCTACCAGTCATTACAACATCCAAAACTGTGGCTGGGAAATCAGTATCGAATTGGCTGAGTTGAGGAACATATCCTATAAGTGCTCTATTATTCTCTACCAAGCCTCCAAATACTTTGACATCTCCTCTGTTTGGTTTGATCAATCCTAGAATAACTTTCAGTAGGGTTGTCTTGCCTCCACCATTAGGTCCAATTATTCCTAGAAAATCATTTTCTTTTACGACTAAATTGATATTTTCCAATACTATTTTTTCGTCATAATATACCCAGATATCTTTCAAATCTACTATAGATTTCATTATTCGTTCAAACTTTTTGATATTTCATCAGACATTCTTTTCAAATTTTCAATGTAATCTTTTGCCAGAGGACTTATCAAGATAACACTTCCATCTATCTCTTCCGCAATAGTCTTGGCAGTCTGAATTTCAAATTCTGGTGAAGCGAATATGATAGTTATATTATTTTCACGTGCTTGATCGATTAGATTTGCTATGCCTTCAGGTGTTGGTTCTTTACCTTCTTTCTGAATTGGAATCTGTTCTAGACCGTAATCGTAGGCTAAATAATCCCAAGAATCATGATATACCATAAACTTCTTAGTCTTTAAGCCTGAGAAGGTCTGCATTATTGTGCTATCAAGTTCTTTCAACGATTCTATGTACGCATCTTTATTCTCAGTATAGAATCTTTTGTTATCAGGATCTATTTTTACAAGGCCCTCATAGAGATTTTCCACCATAATTATCACATTTTTAGGGGAAAGCCAGAAATGAGGATCCTTTCTTGCATGTTCTCGTTCGTTAGTTTCATGTTCTCCATTTTCATTGTCAGCTATTGTTTCGATTAGTTTGATACCTTTACTGCTATCAATTATTAGCATATTTGGATTTGTTTCTATGATTTTTGGCATCCAGACAAGTTCGAAATCAAGTCCTGAACCAACTTTGGCGTACATCTCTGCTTCAGTAATTTCTTTCATCTGACTTGGACGTGGCTCATAGGTATGTGGACTTGCTCCAGGAGGCACCATAGTTGTAATTGACACTTTATCTCCTGCAATTTTCTCAATGAACTCCTCTTGAGGAAGAATTGTTACAACAACTCTAGGTTTTTCAACATAATTCAAGTCTGAAGATTGGTGGAGAGAGACTAATCCAATAGTTATGATGACTATTATTGTAACTATAATCGTGATATAGTTTATTCTATTCATATTCATAATCTTCTAGAAAGTATTTGATGATTAATTGCAGCACAAACTTACCTCATTGAGTTGTGTATTATTGTTGCGATTATATGGTATCCAGCTTTCATAGTTCCTGTTACAGTTCCTGATATCTTTGATTTTCCAATCCTTTTTCTGTAACTAACTTCAACCTCTGTTATCCGCATTTTTCTACGAAGAGCCTTTACCATCATTTCTACTGTCCAACCATAGGTAGGCGATTTCATTTTCAGACTTTTGAGATTGTCCCATTTGATAGCTCTGAAAGGCCCTAGATCCTCAAATGACCGTCCGTATAGGATATTGATAAGATTTAACGCAAACCAATTTCCAAACTTAGCATGTAGTGGCATAGACTCTTTCTCCATTTTTGAAGAGGAACGATAACCTATGACAAGATCGGCTTCATCTTTTAAAATTGGCATGAGGATTTTGTCGATCTCTTTTGGATCACTGCTGTAATCTCCATCAATGAAAACAACTATTTCAGGTGGAAACTTCTCAAGAAAAGAGATCCCTGCTAAACAAGCGTTTCCGTATCCTCTTCTTGACTCTAATATTACTGTCGCACCATGACTCTTTGCTATTTTAGAAGTGTTATCGGTACTACCATTATCCACAATTATTACTTTATCTACCAACTCGGTTGGGATATCATCAATCACTTTAGCTATTGCTGAAGATTCGTTTAATGCTGGAATAATCAAGCATACCTTTGGTCTTAGTGTTTTTTCAGAATGCATGGTTTACAACGACAGATGTAGCTAAGGATAATGATGATAATATTACTTTTGATTGGATGAGATTTATAATATGAAAAAACATTCGAATATTATTAACTTATGAAAAAAATGGGCTAACAGTGTTGAGAAACAATGAATAACAGTTGTGTGATATTATTCACTAAAGCTCCAATTCCAAGCTTTGTCAAAACAAGACTTGTCGGTAAATCATCTTTGAATATTGACCAGGTCACAGAGCTATATGAATCATTTTTAATGGATGTCGTTGAGACTATAGATCGCTATGTTACGGAAAATAATTTCGACCTTATGATTTCATATACTCCACAAAGAGGATTGAATAAGATAAAAGATTTGATTCATCGTCTAAAAAGACCCATCAATGTTTCTCATTTTAAACTTCAAGAAGGAGATACTTTCGACCAGAGAATGAATAGTGCATTCTCTAAGGCATTTGATGCGGGGTATCAAATGTGTGTAGTTATAGGAGGTGACATACCTACTTTGAAATATGACCATCTGAAAAGTGCCTTTGAACTTCTTCAGGATCAAAAATACTCAGATGAAAAAGTCATGGTTATCGGACCTGGAATTGATGGTGGAGTATATTTGATTGGATTACGTAAAAATACAGACTTCAATTTCAAAGGCATGTTTCAAAAAAAAGGTGAAATAGACATATCACTTTCAGAAATTACAAATAGAGCTAGTTTGATGTCTATTAGACTACTTCAAACCGAAATTCACTATGATGTTGATGTTCCAAGAGACATGAAAAAGTTGAAAATGGAACTATCTAAAAATCCTGAATTAGCTCCCCACACTCGCAATAAACTTAAAGAATTCAATATAACATGAATTCTTTGAATTTCATTAAAAAGTTTGATAGGACATGCTAAAAATCATATTGTCACATATTTTTCTATAGGAAGTTTTCCGCGAATAAGTTTAATCCACCCTTTCTTGAGAGCGATTCGTAAGAGATCAAGTTTCGATGAACTTAGTAAATCAAAAGCTCCAAATGGTGATTCACCCCTGTAGTTACGTTGTCTACGCCAGTAATATTCACCCTTCACATCTGAGTAGACGTCATAGAGATCACCTTCACGTGTGAGGTAAGTTACTATCAGATCTGCGTTGAGACCTGTAGACATTTTCTCCACCAAACTTTCAATAAAAAAGATTATTGTGAGTCAATTATCACTCAGCTAAGGTTCTTAGTATAATAGTCGCTGACCAGAACAGTAACCAGATTCCTGAAACAGTCCAAGCTAGAACTATCAAATTTATACACTCCACATAAGTGTCAAATTTTCGATTTTTCTATGTGGGGGCGGTGGCGAGGCAGGTGAGTTGTTCACTCTCCTGCCTCGGAGGCATGCTGGGGTCTATTTTGGGAGTGGTTTGCGAGTTTGAGTTTTCATATTCCTGAGTTTTTGCAAATCCGTTAGTTTCAAGAGTTTGACGCATCTTAACTATTGCAGTACATATTGCGTCTTCGCTCTTTGCACCGGCACATACGACTTTTCCAGTTGTAAAAAGTAGTAGTGTAACCTTTGGTTCATCCATCATATAGATGAGGCCTGGAAAGTTTTCTGGTTCATAGATTGTTCTTGTAAGTTTTGTTGCGATGTCTTCTAGATCTATTCTTGTTCTTAGATCTGCACATGCTACCATATTCTGTATTTCAATCTTGGGTTCATTTAAAATGACTGTTCCTGTTGATTGTAGTTCTTTTATACCATTGAGTATTGCTTTCTTTGCTTGTCTTATAGATCTGGTGCCCATTGAGATTATCTTGCCAGAATTAAACATTAGAAGCATGCTTTTTGGTTTTTTTAAATTGAAGAATAACCCTGGGAATCTTTGCGGGTTATATCTTGCTCCTGGCATTGTTCCAGATATCTGGTTGAGATCTAGATTCTGTTGAAGTTTTCCAGAGGCTACAACATTTTCTACTTTCACTGCATAATGATCTCTAGTTAGGTCGGGACCATTAACAATTTGGCTTGTAATCATTACAAATCACTCCAAATTAAAGACTCACTGATGCTTTCACAAATTTTGCTAGTCCGCTATTGCACTGTGGGCAGGAAGCGCGCAGCATTTTTCTACCATTTATTGAGCTTTCGTCAATTTTCTTATTGTCAACATCCACTTTTTTTCTGCATTTCAGACAGAACATTTCCATCGATACTTCACCTTTGTTTTCTAATCCTCGTCTAAATGTAGTTGTGTAACACATATTTAAAAGTTTGTATGAAGCACATAACTACAGTTCATACCCATGTCGAGATTAAAGGAAAAAACCTAGGAAAATGAATAGTCCATGTTTTATAGATCAAGAACTCTCATGTCAGCTTACGAAATCATATGTTCAAACGCCCGCTAAAACAAGCGCCATCTATAATATTGTTCATTTCTAGAATATCTCAATCTTAAGAAATATGTTTACAATCTAATGTCAAGCACATAATGGTTGAGATATATTGAGGATCCAGATGATCAACACTTTTTATCCTCCATGGAGGGGGGGTGCTGAAACTTATGTTAAAAACCTAGCTGAAAATTTTGCTAGAATGGGACACGAAGTCCAAGTAGTAGCAGCTCATCAACCGCTGAGTCCTGGAGAATATTTCCAAGATGGAGTGGTAGTAAAGCGTCTAAAATCGGCAGGTATGTTTTATGGTGTTCCCATAATCCCTGAGCTACTGCAATATTTAGTGTCGATCGATACTGATCTAATTCACGTCAATTTCCCTAATCCCTTTAATGCTGCCATAGGAGCACTTGCGTCAATAATAAAAAAAATTCCCGCTGTTTTAACTTGGCATAATGATCTTCCTTCAGTAACAAAATTAGCTGGCTCAATAGTTCGAATCCATGATGATTTAGCCGCACCAATTTATTTGAAATATTACGACTCCATTATCACTACTTCAAACATCTATCATAAGAAATCTAAAATGCTTCGTAAATTCCAAAACAAGACTAAAACTATATTCAACGGTGTAGACTGTAAACGCTTCAATCCTGATGTTTATTCTGAAGATATTAAAATTGATTTAGAAATGGAAGATTCTAAGATCATTCTCTTCGTTGCTGCTTTGACTAAATGGCATCGCTATAAAGGCTTGGACATTCTAATAGAAGCTTTCAAACTCATTCGTGATATGGATATCAAACTATTGGTAGTCGGTGGAGGGGGCCTCAAATCAGAATATGAAGCTTATACTAGAAATGTAAACTTAACAGACAAAGTAATATTCGCCGGTGAAGTATCCGACGATCTTCTGCCAAAATATTATTCAATTGCGGATATGCTTGTTTTACCAAGTAAAGATAGATCTGAAGGTTTCGGTCTTACCATATTGGAAGCAAACGCTTCAGGTAAACCAGTAATAGGATCTAACATCGGAGGAATTCCAGGTATACTTACCGATAACGATAATGGCATACTAGTCCCTCCAAACAATCCAACTCTTCTTGCAGATGCCATATGTAGACTTTCTAATGATGATAAATTACGAGAGCGGATGGGTGAAAGAGGAAGACAAATAGCAATAATGCATGACTGGAGCAGAGTAGCTGCTGAGACTGAAAAAATCTACTTTGAACTACTAAACTGAAGTTTATAAAAACTTCTTATTCGTTGAGAAAGGCGAGTGATTTACACTTCACCGATAAGTATTACGGCAAATACCCCTAGAGCAATTCCGAATATAACTCTGAATGAAAAGGTTTCCTTGAAGAAGATATTACTTGCAATAGCTGTACCCACTACTAATAGCGCAGTCAATATTGCCGTCAATTTACCTACACCTGTTACCGAAAGAGGTATACCTATCATAAGACGAGAAACGAACAGCATAACCAATCCGAAGAATATTGCTGGAGTAAACAGATAATTCATAACGAAAATATCATTCCGTAAGGTGACCCCAGCATATGCCACCATAATGAAACCTATAATCATTATGGCCAAATAAAACATGGATTTACTTGTCAGATTAATTTCAGCCATCCTATCAAAAGTAATTGTCCCCAGCATACCAGTTCCATACTTGTATAGGAGATATCCAGCAATTCCAGTAACAGTTATTACGAAAAGCGACAATACGAAAAGTTCTCTCGACATAACCATTATTGCACAACCTAAACAGTTTGATTAATAGCACTTACTTAATACTTGCGCGATCATTATTCAATCATTATACCTGAAAATGCGCGTCGTTACTCTAGGCAACCCAAACATCAAGCAAGAATTGATACCAAATCAGGAGCGAGCCAAGTAGAAAGAAAACCATAGCAACTCCTAGAGCCAATACATTCTTTATTCTAACAACCAGCCATATTGGAAAGATAAAAGCAAAGAATCGTGGAAGGGAAACAAAGTTTCCAAAATAGAGCAGAGAAAGGAACAGAATCAGACTGTATACTCCCAGTTTTGAGTCCACCTTGAAAACACAAAAGATAATGTAAGCAAGAAAGAATACTAAAGCCACAACTAGATAGTTGAATTCCTGGAATTTCCATACATTGAAATTCAAGAGCGGTTCAATGAAATTCTGGAACCATCCAAACTGTACTCCAAGACGCATCCAATATTCTTGCTGCTTTGAAAAAACCAATGCATCTCCAGTTCGGAGATAGAGGTAATATAACCAGCCTAAGAGAGTCCCGAGTGGGATAGCGAGAACAGATAGATCTTTAAACTTCTTTTTTGATATCATACTTATTGCAACAGGAATTATAATTACTATTCCGTATGTTTTCGTCAGAGTTGCGACTGCAGCTGCCAATGATGATGAGATAAACCTGTCTTTGAGATTAAGATACCAGGCCGCGAGAGTGAAGAATAAGAACAGCGATTCAGTGTAAGATATCGTTGTAAAGAGGAATACGTATGGAAATGCTGCGAAAAATAGAGTGGATAAAGCTGCTTCAGCTTTTGACATATACTGTTCTGCAACCGCTTGAAATAATGGAATGGAAGCAAAACCAAAAAAAACTGAAATGATGAAAGCCGCTAGCCACATATCACCTACTGCTATACCAACTATTTTGCATAACACAGGATATGCTGGGAAGAATACAAACAAAGGATATTGATACCAAACATGAGTCAAGGCGACATAATGTCCGGTATCTTGTGCACTGAATAAGTAAAGCCAACTTTCCGCAGGTCCACTATCAATCCAATAGTCCATCCAAGGCGTGTAGAAGCTTCCTAAAATGCTGAGTCGTTGATATATGAAAAATGAGCTTATCACCTTTAGCAGGATGATTATGATAACTGGTAATAAATAACGTATCTTCGTTTGAAGAATCTTATCACTTATCTGAGTTAACATATTCTTAAGCAAGTTCTCTTGATCAGCAAATAAGAGTTAGCCTTAATTGTCTAATAGGAAGGGGACATCGGTATTTAGACAAATCACATTTCTGATTATAATTTAATGTAAATTAGAGCCCATACGATACAGGCGATTCCCATAATAATAGAGATTATTGATATGCTGAATAATCCCCCTATCATATTAGCGATATCTTCTGCAAACTTAAAGAAAAGATATGTAAGCAATGTTACAGTCAAAAAGACAAGGAATAATACTATAGGGCCCCCATAGCCGATTATCAAATTAAAATAATAGGCTACTACTAATCCTGAAACTAAACCTAGTAGAGCCGCCCAATGGATTTTCCGGATCGGCTTTGATAATAATCCTGCTCCACAAATTAATAAGATTATGAAAGTAGGGATGTTCAGCATACCTTTTGTAATTCCTATGATTGACAGAGTTATTGCCCATAACCCCAGCAGAAACCCTGCGGCTAAAGTGATTATTTCTATTAACTTGTATTTTCTAGTGATGCCTTGGATAATTAGTGTGGCTCCAATCAATATCAGAGTTGGTTGGAACCATGTAGATAATTGTTCGAGCATCATTTCCGAGGTTTAGGTGTAGCTGTATCTATTTTGGCTTCTTGATCTGTTATGGTTGGATTGATCTTTTCTTTCAATTCTGGCGCTAATTTTATGTTGGGTTCGTCTTTTCTTGTTACCATAAAGCTTGGGATTGAAACAAAACTTTTCCCAACTTGTATATGACCGTGGGATATTAGTTGTCTTGCTTGATGAATTGTTTTCGCCAGTCCTTTTCTGAAAGTTAAAGTCTGAAGCCGTCTTTCTAGAATGTCTTTGATGTCAAGGTCCAGCACATCATCTATATTTGCATTTTCAGACAGGATCCCCTGACGGCTGAGGCTTTGTAAGAATTCATTTTCCAGTTTAACTCGTTCGGATTCTTCTTTTCCTAGCAGAGATCTTGCTATACCTCTAATTCTTGATAATGCTGTTCTAGCTTTCAATAGTTCTCGTTTATTTCTGAGTCCATATTCTCCTATCAGCTGTAGTTCAGCCGCTATTTGTTCTTGTCCCCACGGGTTTCTTGGTGAATCATATTTTTTCTTTTGCTTTTTTGGATCCCCCATAACGCCCCTTCCTATTTAGATCATTCTGCTTTCTTCTTGGCTGCGGCTATTAGGAGTTTTTTCTTTACTCCTACAGATCTTCCTGTTCTTCCTGTGCATTTTGTTCTTTGACCTCTGACTTTGAGACCTAATGAGTGTCTGACTCCTTTCCAGCTTTTTATGTTTTTCATAAAGTCGATGTCGTTCTTTATTCTTAGTGTAAGGTCTGCAGTTATTAGATGAATGTCTCTTCCTGATTCTACATCTTTTCTTCGATTTACTAGATTCGATGGAATTGGATATTTTGAAAAGTCTGAAATTATATCATCTATTTTTGATATTTCTGCATCTGTTAGATTTCCTAATCTTCCTTCTGGCTTCAGTTCTAAAATTTTTACTATTGCATTTGCCATGCTTACTCCGACGCCTTTTATTTTCGTTAGACCATAGGTCACCTTTTTTGAGCCTTCTAGGTCCGTTCCTTTGATTCTGATTATATGTTTGAATTCTTTTGACATTGATTCTCTGCTCCAGCCGAGTCTTCTTATGAGAGATTGATCTCTAAGTTAAGCCTTTCTTTAAAGCTTAATCAATAAAATGTTGTATCATTAATATTGAGAATTTTAAAAAATCGGAATTTTATGCTGATATCTATAGCTATCGCTTGTTTCTTTTAAAATAAAAAAGGGAAAGGGGGTAAAGCGCTGTTTTGCTTTACCTTAGAGGTATTATTGTCTGTTTTCTTCGTA
>SMYQ01000225.1 GCA_007050885.1 Candidatus Bathyarchaeota archaeon | reverse complement strand
GGGTCAAAGAATTTGAAGGCCATTGCGGTCAGGGGAACGGGTAATGTTGAAGTGGCGGATTTGAATCAGTTCAAGAAACTGCTGGCTGAGGCATACGAGGCAATTAAGAAGGATCCGGCCTCGGCGAGTAGGATCAAATATGGAACGGCAAGCTCAGTGGCCCCGGCCCATGCATTGGGTGCCATGCCAGTGAAAAATTACTCAAGAGGTGTCTTTGATGGAACCGAAGGCCTTATCGCAGAGACAATGCGCAAGAAAATTGTATTTCATGACGAATCCTGTTTTGGATGTGCACTTCCGTGTGGAAAGTTGAGCCTAATCAAAGAAGGACCTTACGCGGGTACGGTTCTTCAGGGGCCTCAGTATGAGAGCATCGGATTATTGGGGACGAATTGTGGTATTTCAAGCATTGAGGCTGTGGCTCGCGGGAATTATCTGTGTAATGAGTTCGGGATGGATACGATCTCCACAGGTAACGTAATTGCTTATGCCATCGAAGCATACCAGAAAGGATATTTGACCAAATATGACACAGACGGGATGGACTTAAGATTCGGGGATGCAGACAATATTTTGAGTCTCATCGAACGAATCGCAAAAAGGGAAGGGTTGGGTCAAAAACTATCAGAAGGAGTGAAGGTTTTTTCTGAAGAACTGGGGAGAGGGGCTGAAAAATTCGCAATGCATAGTAAAGGTCAGGAATTTGCATCTTTTGAGCCACGGTCCGTAGTTGGGATGGGTCTTCTCTATGCAACAGCAACAACCGGAGCCAATCATTCGCTTGGCCCAACTTTCCGAGAGGAAATGAAAAGTCCACTAACTGGCCAGGGGAAAGCCAAGATTCTTATAGGGACTCAAAATTCCTATTGCCTGCAGGATTCTCTCATCTACTGTTCTTTTTCCAGGTATGGGTTAAGCCCCATTTCACGTTTACAATTCCTCTCGGCGGTAACGGGATGGGAATATTCTCAAGAGGAAGTTGAACGTCAGGTTCATCGTATCTATACTGCTGAGAGACTTTTTAATCTTCGAGAAGGCTTTGGAAAGAAAGAGGATGGACTGCCCTGGAGATCTTTGGCCGAACCGATGCCGGATGGACCGTCCAAGGGGAATGTCGTTCCCCTCGAGGCGATGCTTCCGGAATACTATTCGTTAAGAGGCTGGGATCCATCGGGAACACCAAAAAAAGAGACGATGGAAAAGCTCGGTCTGACCGAGTTTATGGGACTTCTGAAATAACCATTGTTCATCGAGGAATGTAAGATATGAATCATTGACTGATGGTTTTTAGGAAAACATGGGATTATACTCAGCAGTGATAGAAGGTCTCCATCATTAATTCGTGGTTTAACTTTAACAGAAGGCAATGTTTACAATTGAATAAGCGGCCTGAAAAGCCGAAGCATTAAGAGGACGGAGTGATTGAATGGCAAACAAGATTTTAAAACTTTCCGAAGCGGCGGCCCTGGTCCCAGATGGTGCAACAATTTCGTTTGGTGGATTTACGACACAGCGCCACCCAATGGCGTTTATTTACGAACTGATACGGTTGAAAAAAAAGAATTTGTATCTTTATGGTCATTCACCTGGGGGAGATTGGGACATTCTCATTGGGGCAGGTTGCGTGAAGCGGGTAGAGCTTGCCTACGAAGCAGACGAGGCTTTCAACTCAATTGGTCCACGCTGGCGATTAGCGGTACAGCGCGGCGAGATCGAATGGGAGGACTACAGTAACTTTTCAATGGTATCGCGTTTTGCCGCCGGAGCAATGGGTATTCCTTTCATGCCAATCCTTAGTTTGTTTGGGAGCGATGTCTTAAATAAAGAAGCTCTCAGCCAAGAGCAGCGCTCCGCTGATCCTCGAACTTCTCCCAAAAAGTTGCACGTGATGAAATCGCCTTTCAATCCCAAGGAATCTGTGGTCTTAGTCCCGGCGATCCACACTGATTTCGCTGTATTGCATGTTCAAAAATCCACGGCGAATGGTATCACTCGGATTGAAGGCCAGACCTTTGCAGATGTTCAACAGGCCCTATGTGCAGATACTGTGATTGTAACGGCTGAAGAGATTGTAGATGAAGAAGTGTTACGTCAGAAGCCAGAGGGTTTTTCGATACCTTATTTTGTCGTGAAACACATTTGCCATGTGCCTTTTGGTTCGCATCCTTACGCCGTATTTAATTATTACGACTATGATCCACTTCAATTAAAAAGGTACCACGACAGCGCAGAATACGATGAGAACTTTCAGCAATATTTAAAGAAATATGTGTTCGGAGTTAAGAACCATGCAGAATATCTCAAGATCGTTGGTGGCAGAGATCGATTGAATAGTTTAGTTGCTGACGCCGCTTATGGATACAGTCCAACATTAAAACGGAGAAAAATAGACTAATGGCAGAGCAATCTTATACGTTAACTGAACTAATGGCAGTGACCGCTGCTCGTGAAATAAAGGATGGTGAAGTGGTTTTTGCTGGAACAGGCCTTCCCATGCTTGGGGTGATGCTGGCTCAGCACACTCATGCACCGAATTGCTGTATCATTTTCGAGGCCGGGACAGCCGCCAGCCAACTTGCCCACCTGCCCATGTCCGTCGGTGATCCAAGAACATTACGGGGTGCAGCCACTGTAGCAGGTCTCTATGAAGTCTTCAGCTATGTATTACAGGGTGGGCGGGTGGATGTCGGCTTTCTGAGCGGGGCACAAGTTGACCAATTCGGCAATATAAACAGCACTTCGATTGGACCAGATCCATGTCACCCTATTGTGCGTTTCTCCGGCAGCGGCGGTGCATGTGATATCGCCTGTTTGGCGCGACGCACAATTATCATTGCATTGCATGAAAAAAGGCGCTTTCCGGAAAAAGTAGACTATATTACCAGTCCTGGTTGGTTGCAAGGTGGAGACAGTCGAGAAAAGGCGAGCTTGAGGATGGGTGGCCCAAGCGTAGTGGTGACGACCAAAGGTGTCATGCGCTTTCGTCCTGATACCAAGGCGATGTACCTCACGAGCTATCACCCCGGCTTTACTGCCCAAGCTGTTGCCGAAGATACAGGTTTCTCACTCGATATTGAAGGTGCGAAAGAAACACCTGCACCTACCCCTAAGGAGTTGGATATTCTCCGGGAAATAGTGGACCCTGAAAGAATTTTTCTGAAGTAGTGCCATTGAAGTTGGGTGTTTAAGTCGATGTCAGAACGATGCTGAAGGAGCAGTTGTATTATAGAACTTACAAAGAAACTGGGGAAAAACCTGAGATTTTGATGGATCCAAAACGAAAGCAAGGTGCCAAGAAGCAACAGTCATGGGAGCAAAGAAATTTTATGGAAAAGAAGAGAGAAAAGGCGTTGATGTGTATCTATTACAAATTAGTCGAGGATCTATACTGACC
>SMYQ01000206.1 GCA_007050885.1 Candidatus Bathyarchaeota archaeon | reverse complement strand
ACAGGTGACCGCGATCTCGAAAATCCCTTGGCAGCTGTGCAGATGGGCCTGATCTACGTAAATCCGGAAGGCCCGGATGGAAACCCTGATCCGGTTGCCTCTGGCTATGACGTTCGTGAAACCTTCGCGCGCATGGCGATGAATGATGAAGAGACCGTCGCACTCGTCGCCGGTGGACACACTTTTGGCAAAGCTCATGGTGCGGGTGATGCCGCTCTCGTTGGGCCTGAACCCGAAGCTGCCGGGCTCGAAGAGATGGGTCTAGGCTGGAAGAGCAGCTTCGGTAGCGGCATGGCTGGGGATACGATTGGCAGTGGTATCGAAGGGGCCTGGAAGCCGAACCCGACCAAATGGGATATGGGCTATTTGAAGGTGCTGTTTAAATACGAATGGGAGCTGGTCAAAAGCCCGGCTGGTGCGCATCAATGGCTGGCCAAGGACGTAGATGATGAAGATATGGTGGTTGATGCATTCGACCCATCGAAAAAACTTCGGCCGATGATGACCACCGCAGACCTCTCCCTCCGCTTCGACCCGATCTACGAACCGATCGCGCGGCATTACCTGGAAAACCCCGATGAATTTGCGGATGCCTTCGCCCGTGCGTGGTTCAAACTTACCCACCGTGATATGGGTCCACGTTCGCGCTATCTTGGCCCAGAAGTACCGGAAGAAGAACTGATCTGGCAAGATCCGATCCCCGCCGTCGACCATGAGTTGATCGATGAGCAGGATATCACGGATCTCAAGGGAAAGATTCTTGCTTCGGGGTTGTCAATACCAGAATTGGTTTCAACCGCTTGGGCATCGGCATCCACATTCCGCGGCTCTGACATGCGTGGCGGTGCCAACGGGGCGCGCATTCGTCTTGCACCGCAAAAGGGATGGGAGGCCAATCAGCCGGCCCAACTGAATAAAGTCTTGGAAAAGCTTGAAGGTATTCAGAAGGCGTTCAACGCTGCACAGACTGGCGGTAAAAAGATTTCCCTTGCTGACTTGATTGTTTTGGGTGGATGTGCAGGTGTTGAGCAAGCTGCGAAGAATGCGGGTCATGATGTTACGGTACCATTTACACCGGGTCGCATGGATGCATCGCAGGAACAGACCGATGTAGACTCCTTTGCTGTACTCGAACCAGTTGCTGATGGCTTCCGTAACTATCAAAAGGCTAAATATAATGTTTCGGCTGAAGAACTGCTGGTTGACAAGGCGCAACTGCT
Organism: Candidatus Bathyarchaeota archaeon; assembly: GCA_007050885.1. Next base: position 2,185 of record SMYQ01000206.1, on the reverse strand, counting down.
GACACTGACCGCTCCTGAGATGACGGTTCTTATTGGCGGTATGCGGGTTTTGAATGCTAACTTCGGTGGGTCTCAACTTGGTGTTTTCACCAAGCGACCAGGTGCGCTTACCAACGATTTCTTCGTGAATTTGGTTGATATGAGCACTGAGTGGAAGGCAAGCTCAGCAGACGAAGATGTGTTCGAAGGGCATGATCGCGCAACAGGCGCACTCAAGTGGACCGGTACCCGCGTCGATCTCGTCTTTGGTTCCAACTCCCAACTCCGGGCCTTGGCAGAAGTCTATGCTCAGAACGACTCGCAGACGAAGTTCGTAAACGACTTTGTGGCGGCATGGAACAAGGTGATGAATGCAGATCGTTTCGATCTTGCTTGATCTTTACCGAGTTATCCTTTTAGAGTTGATTGAATAAACTAGGGAAAAACTTTACTGGTTAGACAGCTTAATTTTAAGAACGGAACGGAAAGAGCCTCTATTCGAAAAAGTAGAGGCTCTTTTTATATTTCATAAACGTACCTAATCCGCTTGAAAAACGTCAAATTTATGTAGCTTTCAAAAGGGAAAGCTGTTTGCGTTCGGTTCTATCACATGTATGAAAGGTGGTGAATTATTGAGACAATCTTTTTAGATTAATTGACTTTATAGTAATGATTTTTCTCAATGTTCAAAAATGGAGGAGAACATGAAACTCTCAACTAAGAAAATGGTTGTGTTATTGGTTTTTGCCTTGTTGGTAATCGTAGTTGGCGTTACACCAGCATTTAGTCGGGCGAACACTGATCTTCGAGTGTGGGTGGAGTATCAGAAAGGCCAAAAGGCGGGAGTTGAATCCGAAATTCGAGGCGATGGGGGACAATTCCATTACAAGTTTGATCAACTGAATTCTTTTGTGGTTTCACTACCTCAGCAAGCAATTGAAAGTCTGTCCAAAAATCCTCGCGTTGTATCGATTGAAGTCGACCCTGTCAGGAGTTTGGTGTCTGACAATTACGGCTTAATGGAGTCCCTCCCCAGTATTTTTAGCGGGAAAAAAACTGGAAATACTCAGGTTATCCCTTATGGTATTGACATGGTTCAGGCCCGCGATATTTGGGATGCCAACCGAGATGGCAAAATAGACCGGAGAGCGCCCACGGGCAAGGGCATTAATGTTTGCATCATTGATACCGGATTCTATGCTGAGCACGAAGATTTGATGGATATCGACTTGATTGGTGGATATTCTCAGGTAGATGAAAATTGGGCTGAGGATGGTTATGGTCACGGAACGCACGTTGCTGGCACGGTTACTGCTGTCAATAATCAGCTTGGGGTTGTCGGCGTTTCTCCAGGTGAGGTGTCTCTCTTCATCGTCAAGATATTTGACAATGACGGTGCGTGGGTCTCAAAGGCACATGCCTCGGATTTGGTAGGTGCGATCTATCGTTGTTCAGATGCAGGTGCAAACGTCATTAGCATGAGTTTAAGTGGAACCCAGGCCAGTGGGAAAGAACGTATGGCTTTCGATGAACTCTACGAACAGGGGATCTTACACGTTGCTGCTGCCAGTAATGAGGGTGTCGAAGAATATCACTATCCGGCCTCATATGACTCCGTTATCTCTGTGGCTGCAGTCAATAGCGATTATGTTGTTGCTGATTTTTCACAGTTCAACGACCAGGTGGAGTTGGCTGCCCCAGGTGTTGGCGTTTTGAGTACCATCCCTTACGTTGATATGAGTACAGTAACTGTTGGGAGCGAAGTAACATCTGGGTATCACGTAGAATATGCTGGGCGTGGTTCTGCGACTGGCATTTTAGCGGATGGTGGCTTGTGCACTTCAACCGGTGATTGGGCTGGGATGACTGTTTTATGCTATCGAGGGGAGATTAGTTTCTACGATAAAGTAATGAATGTTCAAAATTCTGGCGGTGTGGCAGTTGTAATCTACAACAATCTTGATGAAGATCTCTTTGCTACCCTCGGAGAAGGAAACACATCAGATATCGTTGCAATTAGCTTGAGTCAGGCTCAGGGTTTAGCACTGCTTGATTTTCTCGGGGAGAATGCCACAGTTTACAGTGAGTATATTTGGCCTACCAGCGGTTATGAAGCCTGGAATGGTACGTCCATGGCCACGCCACACGTATCTGGTGTGGCAGCTTTGATTTGGAGTGCCAATCCAGAATGGACCAATTTGGAGAT
>SMYQ01000071.1:5757-14185 GCA_007050885.1 Candidatus Bathyarchaeota archaeon | reverse complement strand
GATAACCAACAATCATAGCTAGCAAGTTCGTGCGTTTCTTAAATAGCTGCTTCCCATGAGCGCGCGCTAAAACTGCCTATTCTAGTACGGGGCATAAAATACGTTGAATAATACTAAATGGATTCGAACCTTATGCTTAAGATATCAAAACATTTCTTATTAGCATATTCTACACTATTCTCTCAGTAAAGGGTTAGAAAATGAAGTTTAAGGATAAAGTTGTTCTCATCACTGGAGGAGCCAGTGGCATAGGAAGAGAGACAGCTATTCAATTTGCTCAAAATGGTGCCAAAATCGGAATTTTTGATTTAGATCAGAAAAATATCGAATCCGTTCGAAAACAGATAATAGGTTATTGTGATAATTTCGTCTCCATTACTGGGGATGTTAGTAATAAAAAAAATGTTCAGGAATGTGTGGACGCTTTATTTGAGAAATATGGGGATATAGACTATCTCATTAATAGTGCAGGAATTCTAAAGGATAACTTGATCGACAGAATACCTGAAGAAATCTTTGATGAAATGTTGGCAGTAAATCTGAAGGGAACTTTTCTATTCATCCAAGCTTGCGTTAAGAATTGGATAAAAGATCCAAAGTTTACGATCGAAAAAGCAAAAAAAGAAGGTAAACCTGTACCTAAACCTACCAGTTTTCCAGACAAACGCATAATTAATGTTAGCAGTATGGCAGCTGAAGGAAACATCGGTCAAATCGCATATAGTGCCACAAAAGCAGGTGTGATTGGAATAACAAAAACCGCTGCCAAGGAATTGATTCAATATAACATCAGAACTCATGCTGTGATGCCTGCGTTGATATATTCACCTATGACTGAAGGTTTAGTCACTAAAGACGGTGGAAAATGGAAAAAATTCTATGAAACTCGTAATCCATTGGGAATTGGAAAACCAAAACACGTAGCAGATGTAATATTATTTTTATGTGGAACGGAATCTGACTTTATGAATGGTGCTATAATTCCTATTAGTGGAGGACGGTTACATAGTTTATGAAAAGATAAGGTACACTTCTATCAAGTGTATGTTAGACTTGATGTTTTCTCTACTTTCTTTTGTTTTTTCAGTTTGTCTCCAAGTCCTTTTGTTGATGAGATATCAAATTCCAAAAATTCAAGTCCAAACTCTCTAAATTTTTTGAAAATATCTTCAAGTTTTTCTTGATTGAACTGACTTATGATCATTGGATTGTAAAGCCATTGTGTCCAGCCTTGACAACTGCTCGAAATATAATGATTGATTTCAGCTATAGACTGAACCATATCGAGTCTATCTTTTGGTTTCAAGCTCTTTATTCGCTGAAGTTGTTTCTCTTTGACCTTTGACCAATCTTCACTCATGAGCCACTTAACCAACTCAGTTAAAGGCACCCTCTTTAATATACTGCTCTATTCAGTGATGTGTAGTTAGCTTCAATTATAACATCTGTTCGTTTACAAAGACAAGGTGCAATCGTTTGCCAGTCACAGTGGTTCATGATCTTGATTTCCCTATCTATTCCAGAAAGACATCTCTGAGAAGGATTTTCTGGTTAACATACTATATTTTATTCGGATGGTCTCAGAAACTTCGTAAAAGATTACCAAGATGGTTTGTACTGGAGAAATATTATTATGCACTTGCTCTAGCAGAAATTGACAGATTATTAGAAGCTAAAGCATTCTTCGGTCTCACTAAAGAAGTGCAGGAATATTTTCCGGAGTTATGGAACAGATTAGAGAAAATGGGTTTTGAAGTACGAGATCATTTTCACATCAAAGGTCCACCAGAATATGGTAAAGGAAGATGGGACCCTCCACTACCACCAGTCAAACGATCATATGCAACTTATGATAGACGTTATACTTTTCTTGGTAAAAAAGACCTGCCACCTAACGGCACAACAGTCGCATGGCATGTAGATCATCCTCTGAACTTATATGATTACATTGATTTTGTAAAAAGGTGTAAAAAAGAGGGTTTGATGTAATCTACCCATTTGAATGGATGTATTTGTCAATAGATAGCTTTTGATTATTCTTTGGGCTTCTTCCACATCATTTTACTTAAGGTCTCAACGAGTCTCGGCTCATTTCTCACGATATCGGTTGAAGTTACTATGCCAACGAGTTTTCCATCTTCTAGAGCAGGTATTTTCTTTATGCGTTTAGAATTCATTAGTGTGGCAGCCTCTTCGGTGGTTGCTTGAGAATCTATTGTGATAATAGGTGATGACATTATTTCTTTGGCTTTCATAGCCTCTGAAGCCACGGTTACTTCTAAGACGCGCCGGAGTATGTCTCGTTCGGTTATTATTCCAACGGGTTTTTCATTATCTGCTACAATGATTGAACCGATTTCAAACTTGTTCATCTTACGAACAACTTCGTTAATTGTTGAATTCGGTCTAGCAGTCTTTACATTCTTACTCATAACATCTCTAACTAGAAGTCCACTATCCATGGTCGTATAGAAAGCATATCAGGTTCTTTAGGGTTTATGTCTAAACAATACCTCATATTGATCTCCAAAAACATGGACCATCCCATTCACTTTACATTAAAAATTCATTCAAAAAAATTAAGCTCAAATTCATTTCTAAAAAGGCATCTATGCTACATAAATGACACAATTACTTAAATCTAAATTAAAATCACAAGTTTCCAAAGGAAATATAGCCTTTTATATGAATCTTACGAAGAATTCTCTCATAATACCAAAATTATGTAAGGATTCTGGCTGATCATCTTGCAGAGGCTCATGGTGCACGAGTTTCCAATAGACCTTTTGCCAGACCCTGCTGTGCTCCTTGACCTAAATGACAATATTATAGCATCAAATAAATCCTTTAATCAAATTCCAGAACTAAAAAATAAATTAATTCAAGATAGATCACTAAAAAATAAAATACTTCCATCTCGAGAAAAAATAAAAAAATTACAAAATCTATTCCGTTCTAACCAATCTTCAAGACCGATTTATGAAGTTGAAACAGAACAATCTGAAGGAAAAAATAAATCATTATTTGAAGTTAATTCCAAAATGCTGGATTACAAAGATCAACAATTTGAACTTTTGACATTTCGAGATGTAACCGAAAGCAAAAAGGCAGAAGAAGAACTTCGAAAGAGCGAAATAAAATATCGTAGTCTAGTCGAAGAATCAGCTGCAGGCGTAGCAACTACAGACATGAGAGGAAAATTTGATTATGTTAACAAATCACTATGCAAAATGATGGGATATCGCAAAGAAGAAATGGTTGGAAAATATTTTTGGGAATTTTTAGCTGTAGAAGATAAGAAAAAAATTGTTCCAAAATTCTGGAATGCATGGAGACAACCACACAAAAAACTTTATCTCGAATTCAAAGGTTACCGCAAAAATAATGATACCATACATATGGCATCAAGCCCCACACTTTTCATGTTCAAGAGCAAGATCGCTGGATTCAACGCCATCATAACAGACATCACACCACAAAAGAAGTTGGAAGAAGAACTCAGACAATATTCTGCTGGTCTAGAGGACATGGTAGAAAAGAAAACAGCAGAATTAGCTCAATCCACTAAATTCCTTGAAGACACAATTGAAAGTGTTCCTGATCTTCTTTACATCAAAGACAAAGAGGGCAAATTCGTTTTCGCAAATGATGCTTATTGCAGATTCCATGGCAGACCCAAAAAAGATATCATTGGTAAAACAGTCTATGATTTATACCAAAAGGATCATGCAGAAAATTTCGCCAAGCATGATGAAACTGTCTTTGGAAAAGAAGAAGCCATAGTCACACCAGATATTCCTTTAATCGACTCTAAAGGTAATCAAATCATAATTCAAACTATAAAGGCACCATTAAAAGACGATCAAGGCCAGGTCACCCACCTTATTGGAATTGCAAGAAACATAACCGAACGTAAACAGCTTGAAAAAATGAAAGACCAATTTATTTCTGCAGTAACCCATGAACTTCAGACCCCTCTTGTGTCAATCAAGGCATATATCGACTATCCTCTTACAGGTAAAATGGGTCCTTTATCAGAAAACATGAAATCCAACCTAGAAATAGTTAAACGAAATACTGACCGTCTATTGCAACTCACCGGAGAACTTCTCGACTTGCGACGTATGGAATCTGGAAGACTAGAATTGAATAAAGAAGATTTAGACTATCAGGAGATCATTAATAACTGTTTAGAAGAGATTAGCCCATTATTTGACGAAAAGCAGCAAATACTTAACGTACAATTACCACCTGGGCAATTGAATATTCAAGGAGACAAGATCAGGCTCAGTCAAATTCTAATGAACCTTCTAAGCAATGCTAACAAATTCACTCCGGCACAAGGGGGCATAAATGTAACTGTCGAAAACACGAATGGGGAAATTCGAACAACGATATCCGATTCTGGAATCGGTATTAGAAAAGGAGATATGAATAGAATCTTTGAGCCATTCTCATCTATAAAGAAGCCGACTTACATCAAGGGAACTGGTCTTGGTTTAAGCGTGACTAAAGGTCTCATAGAAGCTCATGGAGGCAAAATAACAGTAAAGTCACAAGGTGAAGGAAAAGGATCATCAATTACTTTTAATCTACCAAAATCAAAGTGACATAATTTGCCAGATAAAATCTTGATCGTTGATGATGAACCGGATATCAGAGGTGCAGCCAAGATGATTTTAGAGGGCGAAGGGTTTCTTGTAACAATAGCTACTAATGGGGATGATGGAATACAGAAAGCGGAGAAAGAAATTCCTGATCTCGTACTTTTAGATCTTGTAATGCCTGGTAAAAGTGGACTAGAAACATGCCAGATCCTCAAATCCAAACCCAAGATCAAACACATACCTGTCGTCACATTTTCTGTTTTAGGTCGAGACGTTGATCGAAAACTAACCCAAGATGCAGGAGCAGACGGACACTTGGTAAAACCATTTACTCCCGATGGAATAACTTCAGCAGTTAATCAACAACTAGATCGAGTAAGACCAAAAAAATTCTATGAACAATTAGGTGTCGAAACTTCTGAGATTAACGGTAAAAAATTTCTTTTTGAATTCGATCCATTTACACCTTATGAAAGGTTGATTAGAGATTTCGCAATGGGATCCATTGCAAACAAAGAGGCAATAGTAGTTTTAAGCCCCAGCGGAACAAGTATAAGAAAAACACTTGAAAATGAAAAGAAGGTAAAAATGATTGACTTAACACCTGATACCATGATATCTTCAATTATTAGCGATAACCCCAAGGGGCCATTAAACCTGATTTATGATAGCCTAACAGATCTTATCTTGTCTACTCAACCTCAATCGGCATATTTGTTTGTTAGAAATTCCCTAAAATTAATGTCAGACTCTAGAATTACTGCATTATTCCTTCTCAATCCCTCCGCACATGAAGAGAAAGACGTATACGGTCTCAGAGGTCTTTTTAGTAGTCGCATAGTATATGGTAAAGAAGGAGTAAACAGTTTAAAACTAACCTAGCATTTTTTATTCATGTTCGTTAAGTCACGCTAGTCTTATTTAGATATTCAATTTAACGTACTATTTCTGAGGATGCTTATACTTGAGAATGGACTTTACAATTCAAATACCCAAACAAATCTTGTTTGGCGAAGGCACCATAAAAGAAGTCCCACAGATAGCTAATGAATTTGCTGCTAAATCAGGTCTTCTCATTACTGATCCTATTCTTAGTGAAATCGGATTAACCAAAAAAGTGCTAGAACCTCTAAAAGAAGCAGGTATGAAAATTGATTTGTTTGATCAGGTAGAACCTGAACCCAGCCTACAATCAGCAGAACAGGTTGTGCAAATTGCACGAAAGTCTACTTATGACATAGTCATAGGTTTAGGAGGAGGCAGTTCACTTGACATGACAAAATTAGCCTCAATCAGTATTACAAATCCAGAGCCAATAACAGATTTTGTTGGAGTCAAAAAAGTCCGAAAACCAGGCATTCCAAAGATACTCATTCCAACAACTTCAGGAACAGGGTCAGAAATAACAATGAACTCCATAATTTCTAACAAGCAAGAACATCTGAAAATGGGAATAGTCTCACCACATATTATTGCAGATGTTGCGATTATAGATCCCCTGCTCACTCTAAGTATGCCACCTAAAGTAACAGCATCCACAGGATTAGATGCTTTAACACACGCTATAGAGTCGTTAATGTCAATAGATCTTAATCCATTCTGTGAGCAACTTGCAATTAAAGCAGTGAGACTCATTTTTCAAAGTCTACCAAAAGCATACAATAATGGAAATGATCGTACAGCTAGAAACGAGATGTCTTTAGCCTCAATGCTAGCGGGAATGTCTTTGGCAATATCCGGAGTATGCGCCGGACATGCAGCGGCTTACACCTTTACTGTAACAGTTCCACATGGTGTAGGTTGTGCATTAACACTTCCTTATGTTATGGAACTCAATGCAGCATCTTGTCTACTAAAACTCGTAGCAATTTCTAAAGCCGCCCAAGAATATGAAACTGGAGAAAGTAATGAGAAAAATGCTTACAATGCTGTACAGGCTGTTAGAAATCTAATGAAAAAAGTTGACATCCCTCTATCATTAAAGCAAATAGGAATCAAAAAGACTGATATAGATTCGATGGCTGAAAATATGCTCACGATTAAAAGACTTCTAGCTCATAATCCAAAAAAGCTTACTATTGAAGATACAAAACCATTATTCAACAGAATGTTTGAAGGAACAGCGCTTCCTCTATCCAATTATAAATAAATCAATTAAAGCAATCAATAATCATAATTTTATCCTAATATTTCATGCACCATGGATATTCGGAAAAGCCAAAAACCAGTAACCATCATATTTCATAATCAAACCACATTAGTGTGAGATTCATATCGATATTACAGAAAGGGTATCACGATTGATTAAAGTAAAATCATCAGAAAATGATGGACCAAAGGATCCACTTGATGATTTCTTTTCTCCAAAAAGTATAGCAATAGTTGGTGCTTCTTCGAAAATAGGAAAGATAGGAAATGAACTTGTCAGAAACATCTCTCGATACAAGGCTAACGGTCGCATATACCCTATCAATCCAAAATCTGAATGTATACTAGGCTTGAAATGTTATCCATCAATTACTCAAGTAGAAGACAATATCGACCTAGCTATCTTTGTCGCCCAATCCAGCATTTTACCCCAACTAATCGAAGAAGCTGGATCCCACGGTGTAAAAAACGCCATCATAGTATCTGGCGGCTTTAAAGAAATGGGTGATGAAAGAGGACATTACCAAGATCAAGTCATAACAAACGCAAAAAAACATAGCATGCGAATAATCGGACCCAATTGTATCGGAGTTTTCGATAGCAAATCCAAACTTGACACTTTCTTCTATCCAGATGATCGAATGGTAAGACCCGGTGCAGGAGGCGTCTCATTCGTCACTCAGAGCGGAACATTCGGTCTTACTTTTCTAGAGTGGGCAACAAATTCAAAATTAGGAATTCGAAAACTCGTAAGTTTAGGAAATCGTTGTGACGTCAATGAGATTGATATTGTTCGATATTTAGGCAGAGATCCACTGACGAAAGTGATAGCCTTGCATTTGGAAAGCTTTAGCGATGGAAGACAACTAATCGAAGAGACAAAAAAAGTCTCTTTAAAAAAACCTATAATACTACTCAAAACTGGACGAGTTGAAGGATCTAAAGCAGCAATGAGTCATACTGGATCGATGACTGGATCCTACCAAGTATGTAAATCCATACTATCGAATTCAGGAATGATAATGGTTGAAACTTTCGAAGAACTTTTCGATATCTCAAAAGCTATTGAAAAGCAACCTTTTCCCAAAGGTAAAAACGTAACAATAGTCACTAACGCGGCAGGACCGTCTGTGGCTGCTTCTGATCTATTACATGATTTGAACTTAAACATGTACGAATACAACCCAGAGACGTTGAAAAAACTTCGCGAGATATTACCGACATATGCCGTCATCGGAGAATATGTTGACCTAACTGGAAGTGCTACAAGTGAAGACTATAAAAAAACATTCCAAATATTACTTGAAGATCCAAATATTGACGCGATACTGAACTTCATTGTTTTTCTGAACCCACAATTGTCTCCTGATGTAGTGGAAGCTACTGCATCTGCACAAGATCATGGTCGACCAATAGTCACTTGGGCAACTGGAGGAGAATTCGCACAAAAACTCATTTCTAAACTTGAAGAATTGGGTATACCAACTTATCCAACTTCAGAAAGAGCAGTTAAAGCAATTCAAGGATTGATTAGATCAAGTAGGAATCTGCGCTAAAAAATAGTTTAGATGCTCCATGCAGTTGTAGGATAGACAACTATTCCTCCTTCATCTATCTGATAGATTCTCGTTTGGTCATCATGTTTTGATTCCCTCATTTTTACTATTCTTATT
>SMYQ01000071.1:0-5657 GCA_007050885.1 Candidatus Bathyarchaeota archaeon | reverse complement strand
AGATACTCGAGAAGCAGATATCCAAAGATGTCAATCATTCTTCAATCAGGATACAGATCTTTTGATATCCACTCTAGACCCAAATCTAGCAGGACTTGTTTTCCTGGTTTACCTTCTTCATCTAATCCTCGTTCTCCATAGTAATCTTCAAGCATCTTATCTAACTCAACAATCTGTCCTTTAGCAGGTCCTTCAGTTACTGACTCTTTTAGGAATCTTTCTGGTAAAGTATCGTCTTTTTTGGTAATCCCCATTTTAATATTGAAAGCACGCTGTACATTCCATATTCGCTCTCCAGCTTTCATTAGATCATCAAAATTGATTTGCCAACCCGTTATTGCATTGTAGTAGTCGACGAGTAATTTGAGAGGCATTTTTCCCCAGAAAACCATGAATTTACATATACCCAACGAGTCTACTACACAACAGAGATCTTGGTATACTTTTGTTATTCGTCCTTTATCATTTATTGAGAATCCATCAACAGGTTCTTTCCACGGTAACTCTGGGCTAAGTAGACCTCTTTCTACTAGCATTGGTGAGCCTCTATTGTGATTTGCACCAACATTTGATGTCGCATAGGCAAGACCCATCGATTTGAATCTTCGAGGATTATGTTCAGGAAATTCTAATCCTTTAACATGCATAGCAAACTTTTCGGATCTTTTACCTATTATCTGTGAGGCATTTCTTACGCCTTCACCAAGAATCGCACCTAAACCTTCTCTATTTCCAATGAGTTCACACATTCTAACAACAGCATCTGGATTCCCCCAATTCATATCAACACTGCCTGTGTTTTCGATCAGACCTTTTTCATAGCACTCCATTGCAAAGGCTATTGCTTGCCCTGATGATATCGTATCTATCCCAAGCCTGTTACAGATGTCGTTAGCCTTTGCTATAGACTCCAAATTATCGTTGAGACATAGCGAACCCAGTGCAGCCATTGTCTCATATTCTGGACCACTGCCTTCCATAGAATAAAGACCACTTTCGACTTTTACTTTTCTTCCACAAGATATTGGACATGTCATACAAGGATAACATGCGGTTAGAATTTTCTCAGTCATCATTGTTCCAGTAATGTTTTCAGCTTCTGGAAAACTTCCACTAGTCCAGTTTTTAATTGGCAGATTTCCGTTTTGTTCGAAGACTATCAGACCTGTAGCAGTTCCATGTTCACGGAATGCTTTTGTGTTCGGAAGTGCAATAGTTACTGCTTCCTTTTTGATCTCATTTAGTTTTTCTTGATTTGATACGTTTACTTTTCCAGTAGCTGTGCACACTATAGCTTTCAATTTTTTGGATCCCATAACTGCGCCTAATCCACATCTGCCTGCAGCCCTACTATCATCTGCTATTATGCTTGCCAATTTCACGAGTTTTTCACCTGCAGGACCTATTGTGACTATAGACGCTCTTTGATCATTCAATTCGCTTCTTATTGCATCAACCGTGTCAAATGTCTCTTCACCCCAAAAATGGCTGGCGTCTTTGATCTGGATCTTATTTTGATCTATCAAAAGGTAGACAGGATTTTTTGCTGATCCCTGAATAATTATACCATCAAAGCCTGCATTTTTCAAGCTGACACCTAGAGGTGCAGAGAATACAGATTCACCATATATTCCTGTGAGAGGTGACTTTGATACTACAGTTGTCTTGATACCACAGGGTACCGTTGTGCCTACAAAAGCACCTGTCATTAGGATTAATCGGTTCTCAGGTCCCAAAGGATCGGTGTTGGATCCAACTTCTCGATACAATATTGTTGAAGCAATTCCTTCACCACCAATGAATTTACGAAGAATCTCTGGATCTAAATTCTCTTCATTTACTTCACTGGTGCTCAAATCGACTCTCAATAGTTTTCCAGAATATCCGAACATTTTTTTATCGATTACCTCTTTACATTGATAAATGTCATACCGATCATATCGGCCGTTTTTCTATGATGTTTGTTTTCCTCTATATGATTTACCTTTTAGTAAGTAACTTGCATATTCCCCCCAAACTTTAAGATTTCACAACAACATTTCTAGAGTGATAAAATATGGCAGTTACAGATACAGAACAAATTGCTTTTTGGGAGCCACATCCTGGAGGGCAGCTGAAAATAATAGGAAACGGTAAAAACATGACTCTAGCCTACTCGAGAATTCAACCTGGTTCCGAGATCCCTGAACATAAACATCCTCATGAACAGTTAGGATACTGCCTTGAGGGTGAAGCAAGATATAGAATAGACAAGAAAACATTCGATATGAAAAAGGGTTACAGCATCATTATTCCAGCAAATATGATTCACTCAGCCAAGATCATTGGCAAGCAAGAATTTGTAAGTATAGAAGCGTTCTCTCCACCTAGACCAGATCTTGTTAGAGGAAAATTTGCTCCTGAAAAAACCTAATTAATGTTAGCGTGCACGATTAGTTCAGCATTCATGAGGTATGTAGATTTAAGAATCGAATAAGAACATTTGAATACTATTGCTATTAATTTTCAAGTCAAAAATCTTTTGTACAAAAGGAAAGTGATATGATGTTTACGTTCACAAGATTTCTTCAAATTACATTAATATTATGTTTATTTGCGTCAACGATTACCCAAGTTGAAAGTAACGATAAGGCCCAAGATTTTAAATTAAAAGACATTGACGGTAACACATTTTCACTTTCCGATTTTAAAGGCAAAGTCGTCGTTTTAGAATTTTTCGCATCGAAATGTGGACCTTGTAAGCCACAATTAATGGAACTTCGTGAGATCAGGTCTGCCTATCCTGAAGATCAAGTAAAAATTATTTCCATAAGTTTTGACCCTCGAGCCGATACTAATGAGATTTTAAGAGAACTTGCGAAGAATGTAAGTGTCACATGGATTATGGCAAGAGACACAATAGGCATTGCTGATGTTTATGGTGCAGATATGGCACCGACAACATATTTGATTGATAGATCAGGAAACATCCGATATGTAAGCCCAGGATTGACAAAATCTGACAGTCTAATGCCTAAAATAGATGAACTAGTATCAGAACCATTTCAGCCCGATAATGAAACTGCAAATGATTCCGGAAATACTGGTCTAATTCTTCTTTTCATAATCATAATTATTATTGCTCTTGCATTATACATAATGAGAAAAAGAAAATCTTCTCGAAAAGAAAGAAGACGTCGACGTCGTTAATTGAGTGTTCTCAGAGCTATTGTTTGCCTGCTTTTGCGTCGGATATTGCATTCAAAATCGCATTTACGAAATCTTCTGGTTTCGCTCCGACTAGATTATACTCTTTAGCAAAGAAGCTTTGTATATGGCTGGTCAAAATTTCTGGTTCAGCTCTTAACATTAGTAGACTACCTTCTAATTCTTCGATTGCTTCTTCAGGATGAAGGAAGAAATCTCCAGTGATTATCAACCGCATTACAACATTAGAACGTTCGTGGACATCACATTCTACTCTTATCAGTTTTCCACCTTGAGCCTTGAGTTCTGATTTTCCTATCATTCTTTTTATCTCCTAAAAGTCCAGTCGTTATTCGCATATTTTTCTTTGCTTAATTTTTCGGCTAATGTCATTTCTTCGTCGGTGATTTTTCCTTTGGCCAATTTTATTCCAATAGTTTTTTTAAATCCTTTTTCAAGAGCTTCTGCTACTTTTTCGTGTGAAGATTTCTTCGATAATTCTTTGTTCAGGGTTGTGACCCGTTTTTCTGCGGAACTGATCATTTTATCACGAATTTTCTCATCTGATACTTTCAGAAGCTGGAACATTTTGTCTAGGTCAGCGTCTATGAGGATAGTCCCATGCTGTAATACCATTCCAAGCCTTCTGGTTTGAGCATTACCTGAGATCTTTTTTCCTGCAACGACAATATCGTTCACTGGTTGAAATGAAGCTTCTACTCCTAATGACAAAAGTCCTTCAATAATACAACCGCATATCATTTGATAAGATCTAAGAATATCTTTAGGGATAATTCTCTCTTCCTCACTTGCTATTAGACTGTATGTAACTTCTCCCATGCTGTCGTGGAAAACTGCGCCTCCACCTGTGATCCTTCTGACTATATCTACACCTTCTTCTTTACATTTTTCTAGATCAACTTCAGCTTTGGGATTCTGAAAGTAACCTATTGATACTGCAGAGGGCAACCATTCATAGAGCCGTATAGTGTTAGGACTTTTACCTTTTGAACAATTAATTAGAATCGCTTCATCAATGGCCATATTCATTGCTGCATTGTTCCTATCTAACTCCAATAGACGCCATTTGGAAAAAATATTCATCATGACTAATCTAAACTCGCGAGACATAACACATAATCATGGTATTTAACTTGATTTCTTCACTTATTTTAGCGACTTTTTATTAATTAAAATTCTATTTGCGAGCACGGATTTTCGGATTTACGATTTCATTAAGTGTGGTTCCTATAAACACGAAGGATAGTGAGATTAATGTTATCGCGATTCCCGGTGGAATAATCCACCACCAAGCAAGATGTTGGAACGCTCCAAAGGCGTTAGCAGAATAGAGCATCCTTCCCCATGACGGAGTATTAGGATCACCTAATGCCAGGAAACTTAAAGCAGCTTCAGTGATTATGGCTCCAGGAATGTATAGTGCAATTGTTGCAAAAGCTAGAGGTAAGACATTCCCCAAAAGATGTCTGAAAATGATGTGCCAGTTTGATGAGCCCAAGGCTCTTGAAGCCTCGACGAAGGTAGCGGTTTTTAATTGTAAAACCTGAGCTCTAACCACACGAGCGAAACCTGGCCAACTTAATATTCCAAGCAAGAACACTATATTCCAAATATTCCTTCCGAACAGACCACTCAAGATCATCAACAATGGTAGTCCAGGTAAAACTAATAGTACATCAACCATTCTCATCGATACTTCATCGGTCAATCCACTTTGATATCCTGAAAGTAGACCAACAAAAAGTCCTATACCTACAGCAAGAAGTGCAGCACTAATCCCAATCAAAAGTGAGATTCTCGCACCGTAAAGTAATTGAGAAAAGAGGTCTGATCCAAGATGATCAGTTCCTAATACACCATGGACTCTTCCAGGAACATTGAATTGAAGACTACCTATTGACATTTTTAAAGATGAGATAGAAGATGGCTCATCTTTTTCTGCCTGTACTCTCATGATTATCGCATATGTTCCTTTCTTTGTGAAAATGTGTTCTGCAACATTTTGATACCATTCTAAACCCATTTTAGATTTATACTCAAATGGAAGACCTTTCGAATCAAGATTCAATTCACGAGGAGACAAAGCCCTTGTACTTTTTCCACTACTCCAAACTAAGAACGATTCATGATCTGGATTTAACATGAAAAGTTCAACCTGATATTTGGTATTAGTTATCTCATCAAATTGGAATTCGGTATGGATTTGAAAACTAAGCGGAGAATCGTACTGATAATCGAAATAATGAACCAATTCAGCAATTCCAGATGAGTCAGAAACATTCCTGGAATGTAATCCCAGAGTTATTGGATCGACATTGTCCAGATTGAATGACCCTGATAATCGTACATCCCAATTCTCTTCATTGATAGTGGGCAATACTTGGAAGCTCATTGTTTCTGGATATCCACTGTATTGTGGAAAAATCCGATACCATACTGGTAGAGCTATA
>SMYQ01000208.1 GCA_007050885.1 Candidatus Bathyarchaeota archaeon | reverse complement strand
CAAGGTTGGTAGGTAAAAAGCTCCAAGTTTCCCTTCACGCGCGGTTAGTTCCTCGTAGACTCCCGCGGCGTCATTGAACTTTTCTTGTTCTCGCTCTTCGGATCCAAAGGCTCGTACAACTTCGATGCCGCGGAATACCTCTTGGCTGATTGAAGTGATACTCTCGTTCTGCTCTGATCGTTTACGACGGACCGGTTCAATTTTCACAGCATACCGGTATGCCAAGTAGAGGTACAAGGGTGCACCAATCACTACAATGATACCCAGCCACACATCCATCAAGGCAAGGAAGATGGAGGCGATAATCAGTGTGCCAATCGCTGAAATGATGTTGCGTAGGGCAGGATTAAGCGAGAATCTTACCCAACGTACGTCCTGCATGGCGACCGCAAGTAGCTGATTGCTGTCTACTTGGTCATGGAAGGTCATACTATTATCTTGGATAAGTTCAAAGAACTCTTGACGTGCATCGCGTTCCCATCGTAAAGTAATGATGGCGAATGCGTAACCCGCAAGCAAGATAGTGAGGAAGAGGGTAAGGGCAATTCCCAGAATGGTCCACACCTGCATGATAAAGGCGAAGCCCAATCCTTCAGTGTCGAGGATGTTGATGGCATTTCCAATCAGGATGGCAGGAAGGGTTAGCAGATAAGAGGCAAAGAGAGCTAGAGCTGTAGCTACAATGGTGACACCTGGATATCGTCTTAAAGCCGCCAATTGGTAGCCAGTTGCGCTCTTGTATTTGACCTCAGCCACTCAGTTCAACACCCTTCATTTGGGATAACGATACAATCGGATACTCCGGTCAACAGAAAGTTCTTACTTTTAGAACCATCGCTTTTTCCGGAAATACGCTACTAATCCTACGCCGATACAGAGCATTGCGATCAACAAGATGGGGTAAGTGTAAGGGGCAGGCATATTCAGGCATATTAAGGAGGTTCATGCCATAAATGCCCACAATCAAAGTCAGAAGGATGAAAATGGTGGACCCGCTTTTGTCTAATCGCCGTTTACTGTGCTCCTGCATCATTTAAACCATCCTTAACTATGCTGTAACGTTACCCTAGCAAATTGAAAAAACTTGGGGCTGAATAAACTTGCCGACTAGCAATTCTAGTTCTTTAAAAAGCATCATGAGCCAAAGGCTGAAATAAACCCGGTTCACAAATGCATAATACCTCAGCCAAAGGAATTGATTAAGTGCTGGAACTACTGCAATGGCTATTGGCCACCATCGGGGCATCCGGATTTGAACCATCCATCCGCGAGGCCGGAGTTCTGAATCTCAGAATACCCTAACTACCTGACCAATTTCATCAAAGCCCGTGAAATCTATGCTACAAGCTACAGACCCCATCGGAATAATCATTGAAAATTTAATAGAATGGTTGCAATTTTGGAGCCCATTTCTCCTGAATATTATTGTAGTAATCTGCATTTGGATCATTCTCTTGATCATTTCATCCTTCATCACCCGATTTCTCAGAAAAAGAGCAGTGCACGGAGGCATGTCCGCTGATGCAATCAACGGGCTTATCCTCGGGATACGCCTCATTTTCATTTGGATTGCGATTGTCGTCTTGACCGCTTTTCTTCCTCCTCAGTTCTTACTTTGGGTAAGCTTGATAGTGGGAGACGCTTCCGTAATCATTGGTCTTGCAGTGGGTATTGCTATTAGTGCCGCAATGCGTAACTTCGTTGCTGGAATCTATGTGCTCTTTACGGATCCTTTTGATGTAGGTGATTATGTCCGCATTGGAGGAAACGAAGGCATCGTTCTTGAAGTAAGTATGAACTATACTAAACTACGACAAATCGATGGCTCTGTGACACTGATACCCAACAACACTGTTATGAGCTCCTCGGTGACGAACTTCAAATTTGACCGAAAACGGAGAAAAAAGAAAAAAATGGAGCCAGCAGAAGGGACCTCGATGCCTTCACGTATCTGGCAAAGCATTAGTAAAGTCATTGATCCTTCTGATCTTATCCAATACACCCTAGAACTGGAATTTCCCATTGAAGTGAAAGAAGAAGACTACGCCAAGTTCCTTAGTGACATATGTAAGAGATGGGAACAGAAATTTGGATTTGAACCTGTCTTTTCCTTGGTTTCAATCAGCTCCGTATCGCTTACCTATGCTATCACTATCTTCGTTGAAAATCCCCAGCTTCTGATAGAGCATCGGACCGATTTCATCGAAGACATCGCCCGTACGATTTATTAGTCCTCCCCCCATAATTTCTCAATCTGAGTTCGATGAGAATTGAGGAAGGGAAAAATCGTTAAGAAACGAATCCATAATAATTAGTGGGACGAGTACCTAGGTGGATCACCGATCATGTCCAAGGATGAGAACATCATATCGATAGGAATTCCTGCCATTGACACACTTTTAGGTGGAGGAATACGGCGAGGAACCACCTGCCTTTTGGAAGAATTACTCGGCGAATCCAGTGGGTTAACCGGAATTGTTGGAATGGATTTCATCTCTAGTGGTGTGCAACGTGGAGAAGGTGCAGTCCTGTTACTTTCCGAACACACCGTGAAAGAATTTCAAGACCTTCCAGGCAGTCATAAAATCCTGTCAACGGCTAAATCAGATCAGTTCATCTTCATGGACGCCCTATCCTCAATGACCTACGGGGAACCCGCTCAAATCCCCATTGTTAGTGAGAATGGTATAATTCGCTGTTCCAACGTACGGTACGCAGCCAAATTCTATGAAGAGTGGCGAATCACAGTGAGTCGGTTTGACCATCCGCTCATGTTCATTGATTCTTTAAGCGTCCTGTTACATGCCATGGAATCGGATAAAGTTGCGTGGCGCTTTTGGCTCAGTTTACTCCCACTAATTAGATCCCGCCAGCTTACGGTGGTGGCCTCCTTCTATCCTGAAATGCATTCTCCCGCTTTTGTTGAAAGCGTTGAACGGATTTGTGACTCTATCATTCAATTCACCAGTGAGCCCAAATCGAATGGTCAACCTATGCGTGTGATCCAAGTGATAAAGAACCGAGGATTCACCTTCGATGACCGAAGGCATAGCTACTCTTTGAAAGATAACGAATTTGAACTCTTGAAATAGCGAAGTCTCCCATTAACCCGTATCTTATGATTTTTCTTTCTACCATCATTACTCATCAAAAACCCTTTAGGTAGATGCTAGGCATAGAAGGGAAAACGCTAGATTAAGTTCTCATCTCTTCAATAGGAGGTCTCTGTATGGAGATAACACCCTTTACACGAACTGAGAAACTCATAGTTTTCTTTGCCTGTGCGCTTGGATGGGCCCATGACGCTATTGGCCTAACGCTCATCACAGCTCTCGCAGAACCAATTCAACTGTCATTCGGAGTACCAATTTCAGCACTGGGCTTTGTGATGTCTGCCCAATTCATTGCCACAGTTCCTGGTGCAAT
>SMYQ01000232.1 GCA_007050885.1 Candidatus Bathyarchaeota archaeon | reverse complement strand
ATCCTTAACCTGCAAGACCGCATCGGCTCCTTTGAACCTGGTAAAGATGCAGATATCATTGTTTGGTCCGGACATCCCTTCGATTTCTATAGTGAAGTGACAGAAGCCTATATCAACGGGAAAAAAGTCCCATTAGAGTAACCTAAATTAAAAAATTCCAGTAGAGGTCAGGTTTGACAGTGCGATTAACAATGTTATCTGAAACCTTGTAGATGCATCAAAACTTAAAGGATATACTGTCACTATTTGCCTATTACTTCACCTTCAAAATGCGCGCAGAACGAAGGTTGATTTTACATTGACAGAACAAAAACGAGCACGACTGAAAGCCGATAAGCTTGACACTGGATTTGGGTCCTTCCGGAACATCGAAGTCACGATCGGCAAGGTCATAGATGATGATTGGGATGAGCCCATGGGACCCACTCCGATGCCTGATGTCACCACTCTTCGCAGCTGGGACCACAAACTCCTAACCCGGTACCGGCCCGCGTACATGCCAGCCTGCCAACTCTGCTGTCTGTGTACGTTCGGGAAATGTGACTTAACTAGTGGCAAACGGGGTGCATGTGGACTCGACATTGAAGGACAGTCAGCACGGATTGTGTTGGCTGCTGCGAACATCGGGTGTGCCGCACACCTTGCACACTCCCGACATATGGTTGACTATATGATTCATGAATTTGGCCCTCGCTTTGAACTTAGCCAAGGAGATGGAGTTGAAATCGAAGCGCCAGTCAGCCGACTGGTCACTGGGATTCGACCCCGTACCCTTGAGGACGCTTCAGCGATTCTAGACTATTGTGAAACCCAACTAACCCACACATTATCTGCCGTAGCCACCGGACAGGAGGGCAGCTGGATTGATTTTGAATCGAAGGCCTTCCACGTGGGCATGATTGACCAGGTGGGCATGGAAATCGCAGACCTAGCCCAGATCTCCACGCTTGGGTTCCCACAGTCGGATCCGGACGCACCGCTTATTGAAGCCGGTATTTCAAGCATGGACCCGAAGAAAGCCATGATTCTTGCCATTGGGCATAACGTGGTGCCGGCAACCTATATTATGGATTATGCTTCGGAAACTGGAGTCTCTGACAATATTGATATTGCAGGTATTTGTTGTACAGCCTGGGATATTTCCCGCTATGATGCCAAGACAAAGATCGTCGGCCCTATTTCCTGGCAACTACGTTTTGTCCGTGCCGGATTTGCTGATGTGGTCGTTGTCGACGAACAGTGTATTCGAACCGATATCCTTGAACACGCAAAGAAGGTTAATTCACCTGTCATTGCCACCTGTGATAAATCGACCATGGGCTTGCCAGACCGCACTGATGATGATGTCGATGACATCGTGAAGGACCTAGTGTCAGGTAAGACACCTGGTGTCTACATTCGGGATCATGAGAAAATCGGTGAGGTTGTTGTTAAAACAGCCATTAAGATGCATCCGAAGCGGAAGAAGAAAGGTTCGCTTCCAAGTAAAGCTAAGATGCAGGAATTAGCCCAGGCTTGCCGACAATGCTCTGAATGTGTCCGATCTTGCCCCAATGACCAACCTGTCATGGATGCGGTGTTGGCAGCTGCTGAAGGTAACTTCGAACCACTCGCTGATGTCTATGACGAATGCATTGGCTGTGCTCGATGCGAGTCCGCGTGCCCCAACGAATACGACTTACACAGTTGGATGGTGAAAGCCGCTGAAGGACGATGGAAACAAGAATCTTTCATGGTCCGGTCAGGCCGAGGTGCCATCAAGGATACAGAAATTCGAACGGTGGGCCAGCCAATCGTTTTCGGAGAAATTCCTGGAGTAATCGCCCACGTAGGGTGTGCAAACTATCCCGATGGTGGACGCGCGATTCACGATCATGCTGAAGAGTTCGCCAAACGACGTTTCATTGTGGTATTCTCTGGATGCGCAGCTATGACTGTGGGAGCCATCAAAGATGAAGAGGGTAAGTCGATTTATGAGCGACGCCCTGGCACTTTTGATGCAGGAAGTGTCCTCAATGTCGGATCTTGTGTGGCAAACTCACACATCGCAGGCGCAGCCATTAAAATTGCCAACATCTTCGCCAAACGTAACCTCCGAGGAAACTACGAAGAGATTGCTGATTACATTCACAACCGTGTGGGTGCAGTTGGAATCTCGTGGGGTGCAATGTCTCAGAAAGCCGCCTCCATTGCTGCAGGTTTCTGGCGACTTGGAGTTCCGGTCATCGTTGGTCCACACGGTACCAAGTACCGTCGAATGCTCCTTGGTCGTGCTGACAAGCCCGAAGACTGGATGGTATGGGATGCTCGAACTGGTGATCGTGTCCAAGTTGCAGCGGGTCCTGAACACCTTTTTTACGCCGTTGAGAACTTAGAAGAACTAATGGTCATGACTGCAAAGCTAGCAATTCGTCCAAACGATACTGCGAAGGGCCGAGCCATTAAACTAAGCCACTACATCGACTTACATGAAACCTACAAGGGGTACTTCCCCGACGATGTCCACACGTACATTCGTCGAGAGACAGACATCCCAATCACCATTAAAGACAAAATCAAGGCTCAGATGAAAGAGAACAAGTGGCAAGAAAAACCAATTCCAGACCCCACACTAGTGAGACGTTTAGTCTACGGTGGTAACGGAGGTGGTAAGTGACATGATGCGAGAAGAACCCTGGCAAACTGCTGAAGTCTGTGGACCTACTAAGGCCCAAGGCATTAAAAAACCCGCTGTAGTGGGTGCCCTCCTCAAGAAGGCAAAACATCCCCTACTTGTGGTTGGCTCTCAAGCCCTAACAGAGAATACAGGAAAGAAATCCATGATTGACTACTTCATCGAATTCTCCACTGCAGCGAAAATCCCCATCGTGGCTACAGCAAATACCATCAAAGCCTTCAAAGAGAAAGGTTTTGATAACGCCTACTCCTATGGTGCCATGGAAATCACTGGACGCCTCCAGGATCATGATTGGATGGTCGCATCGAAGAAAGGACCCCATGACCTCGTCATGACCTATGGCTTCCCATACTATATGGAATGGCTCATGTTGTCTGCGCTCATTAATTTCTCCCCCCATATCAAGACCGTGTCCCTCGGTCGCTACTATCAACCTCACGCAACATGGAGTTTTCCAAACCTGAAGAAACAGAATTGGAATGACGCACTCAAAGAAATTCTCACTCTCTCAGGAGGTAGCAAATAATGTCATTTGAAGACCTACCAGTTTCAGTAGGAGTAACCTTTGAAGGAGAACGCATTCGAAAAGCTGACATGCAAGTTGAACTTGGTGGACCAAAGGTTGACAAGAAGTTCGAGCTTGTGCTATCCAGAAAGTCGAACGAAGTCGAAGACGGGAAGATCCTAATCATTGGCCCAGACCTCAAAGATCTCGAAGAAGGTGAAAGCCACCCCTTTGGTATCTTAATTGAAGTCGCTGGT
>SMYQ01000050.1 GCA_007050885.1 Candidatus Bathyarchaeota archaeon | reverse complement strand
TTGGCTTTCTTCGACTAAACGACCAAAGAAGCTTATGGTTGTATCAAATCCTTGGGCACTTTCGATATTTCCATTAATTCGAATATAACGTCCTTCACGAAGAAATTTTCCTTCAAGTTCAGATATTACAAAATCTTCATTATCTAAGGTGATGAATCCATCTTCTATTAGAAAGTCAATACTACTACCTGATTGTTGATGTGATGATAAGCCAATATCAATTTCTGAAAGCCTAATAATTTTTTCAGTAACGGCAAATCCTGAACCCTCTATAAGATAAACCGAGTTTTCATTAACTTCTGCAAATGCGTCGTTTATGAAAAATCCTGAGGTAATAACAAGTAGAGCTACTAGTCCTAAAAGTGGAAAATTCACAGTATATTTTTCTGTTAATTTGGTTTATAATTTACTACTAAAGAATTTTAGACTGGATACACAAATCCACGGTTTTTTGAGGTTAGAGAGATGGCATTTCAAAGCCTTCTTCTTGTGCAAGTTTAATCATATAATCTTCTAAAAATCCACCAGCTAAAAGCAGACCAACTAATATTCCAATTTCAATAAGAGTTGGTTTCAAGAAAGGAGTGAGATTGGTTTTTTTTGTAATTGCCCTAATCAAAATAAAACTTCGTGATGTGGCAAGGGAATATGCACAAAGCTCCATAAATCCAAATGGAGATAAAAAGAGGATTGTAAGTGGTGGGATTTGTTCTAATTCGGGTGTAATTGTGACTATAGCGGCAAAGGCAAATCCTGTAGACCAGGCAGAAAATAATCCCCATGCTACACCAAAACCGGGAATAAACATCGGTAATGATATGGTGGTATTATGAACGAAGATTCCGATGGCATCTATATCTTCAATCAATTTTTCAAATTCTTCCATGAAGATATTTGCATCATCTTCACTCACATCTGACATTGACCCTAATTGAAAAGCTGCGGCAAATAATCCCATAAAAACAAAGAATGTGATTATTCTAATTCTGGACACAGTATCATTTTTTGGATTCAATATTTGAGGGTTCTTAGTAGGCGCAGATTTAATTAAACCAGATATTATTCTTCGATGTTGAAAAAGGAATTAACTTTTGCACTAAACTACGCACTAAACAAAGGATTTCAGATTCATCCAGATGCTTTTGAGTTTTTAGAAAATGTAGACGTAAAAAAACTTGAAAAAATAATCAAAGATATAGTAAGAGAGAAAACTCGAAAAAAATTATTTCAAATCAATCAGGATGATTTAGAGAGTTATTTTGGAATTAAAGACGATCCTAGTTTGGAGGGTGAGTGTAAGGTACTTTTTGATCCAACTCCAAAAATTACAAGTGGTGAGGGAGTAAGTGGTTATAATTCGTTATTTGCAAGTCGATTTAACAAATTAAAAAGAATAATCTCTGACAGGCCTGAATCAAGGATGTTAAAGTCCATCACATCGGTCAAATCAGCCCAATCTGAGGATGATATGTATGTCTGTGGATTAGTAACAGCTAGAATTACAGAGAGAAATATTACGAAATTGATTTTGGAGGACCCTTCAGGTTCATTTGAGGGTATAATTTTTGATAATGAATTACAAAAGACTGCAGATACCCTCCTAAATGACCAGTTTATTATGGCAAGGGTAGCAATTGGAAAGAATTCTGGCTTTATTATTAAGGATCTGATTCCTCCTGATATTCCTGATCAGGCTTCAAACAAATCTGAATCCGAAGTTTATGCTGTATTTTTGTCTGATTTGCATATTGGAAGTAAGTATTTCATGGAAGAGGAACTTACAGAGTTTATTTCGTGGTTATCCAGTCCGGATCCTGTAGCACGTAAAGTCCGCTTTGTCCTAATTGGAGGAGATGCAGTTGACGGCGTCGGAATTTATCCTAATCAAGACAAAGAACTAGTTTGTCAAACCATTGAAGAGCAACTAAAAAAGATGGAAGATTTAATCAGCAAGATTCCAGATTACGTCAAAATATTCATCATGCCTGGAAATCACGATCCGGGACGAAGGGCACTACCTCAACCTGCAATACCTAAAAAATACAATTCTAGCCTCTGGGAAAAAGACAATGTGGTTATGGTTGGTAATCCTGCCGTTGTTTCTTTGAATGGTGTAAAAGTGCTA
Organism: Candidatus Bathyarchaeota archaeon; assembly: GCA_007050885.1. Next base: position 1,315 of record SMYQ01000050.1, on the reverse strand, counting down.
ATGTTTCATGGTCAAAGTATAGATGATATTGTAAAAACAACCCCTGGGTTGAGTTATGATAGTCCTACAAATGTTATGAAACATCTGCTTCGCGCCAGACACCTAAGTCCGATTTATGGAAGCCAGACGCCTATTGCGCCTGAGAGTGAGGACCTGATGGTGATTGATGAGATACCTGACATCTTTCATGTTGGTCATGTGCATAGGGCCCAGTTGGATATGTACAAGGGTATTCTTTTGATAAACTCCGGATCATGGCAGAACCAGACTCCGTTTCAGGCCAGTGTGGGAATGACTCCCAATCCCGGAATAGCATTGATGGTAAACTTGAAGACATTCCAAGTATTGCATCAAAATTACAATTCAAAGCTAGACAATATCCTGCAAAGTTAAGTCATCCTTGAAGGTCTTTTTTACCATTTCAGGGGAGATGGTGAGTTTGTATTTTTTTGTCCTTCCATGGATGCCCTGATGGACAAGTCTGCCAGTGATAATTCCGGACAATTCTATTTCACTTAGCATTTGGGTGATTCTTCTTTGGGTAAGCTCGTCTCTCCCGACGGTTTTGCATAATGCCTTGTAAGAGGTGTAGATTTCCCCTGTTGACTGTCCCCCGGCCTTCATAATTGCCAAGATTACCAATTTTTCATGAAGGGGATATGATTTGAGGGACGTTTCCTCTTTGTTTTCTTCAATTTTTTGAGATGCCTCTCTTACGTGGTCTTCAGTTACTTGGTCTGATTGCCGTCTTTCGGCAATTTCTCCAGCTACTCGAATCAAATCTATTGCTCTTCTTGCATCTCCATGTTCACCTCCAGCAAGCGCAGCACAGAGGTTTAGGGCTGGCTCTTGAACTGTATTGGGAATGAATGCCTGGTTGATTCTTTCTTCAAGGATTTTCTTGATTTGCCCGACATCATAGTTTGTAAATACAATTTCCTCTTCCCCTAAACTGCTAATGACTCTAGGGTCCAGTCTTTCTTTGAAGGTTAGATCATTAGATATTCCAACCAGAGTTAGGGATCCTTTGTCAAGCCTCTCGTTTGCCCTTGTCAGTTGGTATAGGATATCCTTGCCCGTTTTTGAGACAAGGTGAGCAAGATAGTCAATTTCATCTATAACGAAAATTGCATTGATCTTACCTGTTTCTATGGTATTTAGGATTCGTTTGAAGACCTCACTTATTGCAAGGCCGGTGGTGGGTAGTTCTTTTTCGGTTAATTCCAACTGTCTCCCAAGGCTGACCAATAATCCATAGAGGGTGGTTTCATCCTTTGAGTTGGTATAGATTAGTTTGATTGGGAAGTTTGATTTT
>SMYQ01000049.1 GCA_007050885.1 Candidatus Bathyarchaeota archaeon | reverse complement strand
AGTCCTTCGTATACATTTTTACTATGCTCCTCGAAGGGAGTGCGCGCTATCAGATTATTTCACCATATAACCAAAAAATATAACAATGTTAATTAGACGGACAATCTATGATCTAACAATATTTGTTTTCATAAAAATAATGTGTCCTTTGATGTGAAATTCACAGATGGATAATGAAATGAAAGATCATTGGAATGAAGTTTACGACTATACAGACATTAAGACTTTGGGATGGTATGAGGATAAGCCAACACCTTGTCTTCGATTATTGGCTAAATGTAATATAGAAAAATCTGATCCTATTTTAGATGTGGGAGCAGGGGCATCCACATTTATTGATTGTCTTCTTGAAGGAGAATATGCCAACATTATTGCTGCCGACATAAGCGAAGTGGCTTTAAACAAATTAAAAGAAAGATTGGGAGTGCGAAAAGCATCTAAAGTCAAATGGATTATCGATGACATTTCAAAACCAGCCTATTTGTATAAATTAGAGAAGGTTGCTGTATGGCATGATAGAGCCGTCTTGCATTTCTTATTAGAAACGGACCAGATACAAACTTATTTCTCAACATTGAAGAAAATTGTTAGAAATGGCGGATATGTCATCATCGCTGCTTTTTCATTAAAAGGAGCAAAAAAATGTAGCGGTTTAGATGTAAAAAATTATGATAGTAACATGTTAATGGAAAACTTGGGAGAAGAATTCCATTTAATTGAAGCTCTAGATTATGATTATAGAATGCCATCTGGAGATATCAGACCCTACATCTACACTTTATTTCAAAGACAGCGATAAAGCGCGTTATAAAATAAGGATAGAAAAAAGAGAATTGGGAGAATCATAGTCTGCGTTAAATATTGGATGATCGAGCGCACACTAGAAGAACTTTCTGATTGCTGACACTAAGATTGCGAAACCAATCCATATCGCAATCACTGGCCAAAATGGAAAATCAAACTGCCACCATCCAAGTTCCTTCCCAAGCCAAATGCCTGAACTAACCAGTATGATCAAACCGATCACACCCCAAAAGATCGCATCATCCCTTTGCTTTTTGGTCATTCCTTCTTTCATCTTATTCACCTCTTTCTCTTTGTTTGAGTAGAGTCCACTACTCTTCATCTCTAATATTCCCCTTAACGAGCATTCAGAATATATATATTTATCGGAATATTCTGATAAATCAGAATTATTTAAATAATCGGATTGTACATATATCGCACGATAAAATATGGTTTCTAAAGAAAAAGAACAATCCTGTTGCGATTCCCAAGATCAAGGGATGAGCTGTTGCAAGGTTGAGTCGATAATTGGCGTAGACGATAGAGGTCAGATTCTTCTTCCCAAAGACATTAGGGATAAAGCAGGAATCAAACCTGGAGATAAGCTAGCCGTTGTAACTTGGGAAAGTCCAGAAAAAGCATGCTGCATTTCTTTGATTAAGGCTGAATATCTCGTGGGAACAGTAAAGGGTATATTAAGTCCAATAATGGAAGAGACCGATACAAATGATTCAAGACGATCGAAAAGGAGAAGTTGAAATGGAAGATACAAAAATAAGGAAATCCGTTAGGGAAGGATATGCAAACATTGCAAGACGAGAAAGTTCCTGTTGTTCTCCTGTAAATTCTTGTTGTGCCCCTGCAGATTCTAATGATAAAGCTATAGTTCAGGCAAATGATGTCAGCAAGAAGATAGGGTACTCAGAAGAAGAATTAAAAATTGTACCTGAAGGATCAAATTTAGGCTTGGGCTGTGGGAATCCAGTCGCTCTCGCTTCTTTAGAAGAGGGCCAAACCGTTCTTGATCTTGGTTCTGGTGCAGGTTTCGACTGTTTTCTCGCATCAAGAAAAGTTGGTGACAAAGGGAAAGTCATTGGAGTAGATATGACTCCGGAGATGGTTGAAAAAGCTAGAAGAAACCTCCAAAAGAGTAATTATAAGAATGTGGAGTTCAGGCTCGGAGAAATTGAGCATCTTCCTGTTGCAGATAATTCTGTTGATGTAGTTATATCGAATTGTGTAATCAATCTCTCACCTGACAAGGCCAGTGTATTTAGCGAAGCTTTGAGAGTGCTCAAACCAGGCGGAAAATTAATGATCTCTGACATTGTATTGTTGAAACCACTTCCTGACTCCATAAAGCATAGTGTAGAAGCTTATGTTGGTTGTCTTGCTGGCGCTTTTATGAAGAATGAATACTTAGACCTCATAGAGAAAGCAGGATTCCATCAAGTAGAAGTGATAGATGAGTCTCATTTCCCTGTGGAATTAATGATGAATGATCCTACAACAGCAACAATAATCAAGAACGTAGGAATATCGCCTGAAGAAATCAAGGGAGTAGGGGCTTCAGTAGTTAGCATTAAGGTCTCAGGGATTAAATCCTCGTAAGACAGATGACCTGACATGTTTCAATTATTCTTAAGAGAATATTCTTAACAGTGTAATATTAATACCTGATGAATGATTTAACGATGTTAACAAAAAGATAGGTGTAATGTTTGGATATTTTTGAACTGATAGGCAAATCATACAACGTCTTGAAAAAGAACCTAATACTTTTCTTACCCTCTTTGGTTTTAACTTATCTTGCTCCTGTTGCCCTTGCGATCGTAGCGCTTTACCTCTTTGTTCCAGTATTGGTTGTAGCTGGAAATCTGTCGGATCCCATGCTAGTTCTAATGGGAGGCGGTTTTATAGATATAGTCATACTCATTGTCTTAGCAGTCATTTTATTTGTCACCATCGTCGCCGGAATGTCAAACCTGAATAAGGTAGCACTTCAAAAGGGTCAAACTAGTTTTAAGGATTTCAAAATTGGTGCAAAGAAATATTTTGGAAGAATCTTGGGCGGCACGATACTGCTTGGAATAATCTACCTAATAATATTCTCCATTGGACTAGGTTCCGCGATCACCATGATCGCTCCAGCGTTTACAGGTCTTCAATCCTCTGAAATGTTTAAGGAAGGCTTTCCAGAAACTTTCGATTGTCCTTTCTTGAGTGGAGACTTTTCTGATGCAGCTGACTGTCCATTCATACAAGGATTTCCTGGTGGAATGGCATCTATACAACCTATCATCAGGGCTTTCGCAAACGTATCTGGCATTGCCTTGATACTCGTCACAATAGCAGCCTTGATATTCATATTCACAATCTTCTGGATACCAGCAGCAGTCGTCGATGACTTAGGCATCTTCAAAGCTATAGGAAAAAGTGTAAGCTTCGTAAGAGAGAACTTCTATACTACCATCGGTTTTCTAGGATTATTTATAATCGCTGAACTCTTCACAAGCCAACTGTTCCCACCAAGTATTGGCGGAGGCTTTAGAGGAGGCTTCTCCATGACGCCAGGCGCTCTGGCACCCTTGTTCCAGCTGATCATAACAACATTCTTTGCATTGCTACTATTCGCAATCTACATCGATCGAACAAAAAAAACAGAAC
>SMYQ01000096.1 GCA_007050885.1 Candidatus Bathyarchaeota archaeon | reverse complement strand
GAATTAAAGTTTTAATACATAGTTATTAGCAATATTCTATTTGATGCAGTTATGCCTTCAAAGACTATGGCATTTCACTCGTACAAAGGAGGTACAGGTAAAACTACTCTAATAGCAAATCTTGCCGCACTGTATGCTATGAAGGGCAAGAAAGTTTGTCTTTTGGATTTTGATTTGTATGCTCCAAGTTTAGGTATGTATTTTCGAAAAAAGCCAAACACTTACTTGAATGCTCTTCTAAGAGGAGAATTGGATCTGCCTAATGGAAAGGTGGATGACTCCTCTCTTATTACTGACGTGAGTTCAGAGTTGGGACTCAAAGGCAAACTTCTCTTAGGATTCTCCAGTCCAAATAAGGAAGATATTGGCGAGATAGAGTTCCAGCGTGATCAGAAATGGCAACTCAAAGCTGTCAAAAGGTTTCAATCTTTTAAGAGACAGTTGTTTCAAGAACATGGGATAGATTGTCTTTTGCTAGACACTAGTCCGGGGATTAGATATTGGTCTATTAACGCTCTGGCAATGGCTAACTTGCTTTTCCTCATAATGAAGCCCAGCGATATGGACATTCAGGGTACCAGGAAAATGGCAAATGACATATATGATGTGTTGATCCGTTATGGAAAATCAAAATACTTCATCATCCTGAACAAGGTTCCAGATGGCTCAAACTCAAATGGATTGAAGGGAGAGTTGACAGAGTTAACTTGGGCAGGAGAGTTGAAAAAAGATATAGGAACCGATGTCGTTGACGCTATTCCATGTTGCTGTGATATCCAATTTAGCAAACACGAATTTCTATATTCAATCAGACATCCAGAGCATATTTTTTCTAGAAAAGTCCAAGAATTATCTAAAAGAATAGAGAATCTCTGCTGAATTTGAATAGTGAAAAGGTGGAAATGTAATGAAGGGTGACGTATTTCCAGGGTCAATAAAGCTTGTTGAAGGAGACATGCCGCCTTCATCCTTATTCCTAATGGGACCCTCGGGTATTGGAAAAACTGTTTTTTCAAAGCAATTCATTTACAATGGCCTAGTTACTGGTGAAGTCGGCATATATTTGGCAACCGATGAAAGCCCTGAAAGAATCCAAGAATCAATGAAAAGACTAGGTATGAATGTTGACAAGTACATCAATAACGATAATTTACGCATAATTGACTGCTATTCTTGGAAGATTGGAGGAAAATCCTGCAGTAAATATTGTGTAAGCAATCCAGACAACTTGGCCACTGTTTCTATGGCAATTGACAAAGCGAGACGTAATTTGAGAAAAACTCGGTTTGTCATGGATTCGATAACAGGACTAATGAGTTTTTGTGATCATAACCTTAAATTCTTTTCCAAATTCCTGCAAGTTATAGTAGCAGAAACTAGAGAGTCGGGTAGCAACGCAGTTTTCCTGGCATCCTCCGAGGCGCACGACAAAGTTTTCATAAGTTATATGCGGGAGATTTTTGATGGCACCTTAGAAATGAAAATGGAACCAAATGAAAACGAATCTGGAGAGGAGATGAGGAGATTACTGAGACTTTTCTCACTTAAAGGCGCGAAACACAAGACGCAGTGGGTATTGTTTGAAATTAGTAATAAGGGATTAAGTCTAAGAAGCGAAAAGGAATTAAGATGTGTAATGTGCTCAAACAGGATTGATTGGGAACCATATTTGGAAGTCATCGAAGGGAAACAGTACAGCTTCGATTCACCCGAGTGTGCTACGACATATAAGAGACTCAAAGCGCTTTACGGAGAAAGCTTCGAATAACCAAAGCAAGACAACTGAGTCAGAAGAAGTTAAAAGTGAAGAACGAGTAGTAACGAGCAAACTTATTAATTGTGTAGTTAATAGTCAACCAAGAACTGAAGAAATGGAAATTGTAAACAAGAAGTTTCAGCAATGAACAAAAAAGGCCTCAGAAGAATTCTACTTCTATTTTCAATACTTAATTTAGATCTCAGCCAAATCAAAAGAAAATATAAGAGCCCAGTTGAAGTAATATGATAAGAAGGGACCCATGAATGCAAAAAATAAAAGGGCTGCTATCATTTCCCTTCAGCTATTATTGGAAAACCTATTCAGAGGGTGAATGCCCTTTTTGTAAATCAAAAAGTTTGGTTTGCTCCAAGAATGGAGACCTATTTTGGTGTAGAGCATATTGCACATATGTTTCCGATGGTGTTTGTGACGGGTATGCATGCGCAAATAAAGGGAAATGTGACAATTGCTGCAACAATTGCGGGCCACTCATCGATTATGTCTTTCGTGAAGAAATAGAAGATGAGGCTATTTTTTGCGAGGATTGTCACCATGGGGTGAATTTTACGGAAATGAAGTTAATCACCGACTTTTTTGAACAACGTGAAAAAGCGCCTTGCAAACTCTGTCAACGGCATTCAGAAATAATAAAAAAATACCAAGAAAAGTAATTATTGGTGGTTTGAAATTGCCGCTTTCCCATTCCTATTATAATCTTTAGAGAAGAAACATAATTGATTGAAAAACAAAAAATACACGTTATTGGAAATCACAATTTGTCAAAAGCGTACCGAAAGAAAGGTTCAAGAAGTCAATCAAATCATCAACAAGATAATCTAGAGCTAAATATTTGAATATGGTAGAATGTAACAACCACAAGAAATTTTAAGAAATGAACCATAACATAATTGGGGGATACTTGTATGATCGTAACTAATTCTAAGCCATATGGCGTTGTCAGAGCAGAGTTGAAGAAATGGAAGACAATTGGGATTATTTCATGCAATTCATGCGCTAGGGTTTGTGAAACAGGTGGAAGAAAAAAATTAGATGAAATGTCTGAGAGACTAAAAAACGATGGGTTCAAAGTTGTAGACACAGAATTGGTTCCCATGGCATGCATGATTGATCTTCTTAAAAAGCATGATTACCAAGCTGACATTTTGCTGATATTAGCTTGCGATTCTGGAGTTTGTACTGCACAATCACTTTACCCAACTAAATTGGTCGTGCCAGCAAATGATACTGTAGGACTTGGAGCTCAAGATCGAGATGGAAATATATTCATAATGAAGAATATCTAAGATGCCACATTACTAGAACACATGGGTTCTAAAAGATTGCGTTGATGTATCAAAAAATCGTCTTTCCTTATTGATGTGGAATCTGCTAAAAGCAAGAGAAAGACGCGCTGATATAGTATATACGATCATATCAATTAATGCAATCTTCGATATGCTGATGTGTTTAAGAATTATTGAGTAGGGTTAAGTATTCGTTCTCTCTGACTCTCAAATTCACATTTTTACCTTAAAGCATCTTGAAGACAATTGCGCATTTATTCAAAATACAGCTGAAGCTTTTTCCATTGTCTCAAACTTCTCTTAAAAACAAGTCTTTCGCAAATCAAATCACATGAACAACAATAATCATATCGCTTCAGCCACTTCAGTTTTTGAAACACTTATATGAAGTAAATGATGAGCTTCACTTTTTTTCATTAAGCCATTC
>SMYQ01000051.1:6839-14941 GCA_007050885.1 Candidatus Bathyarchaeota archaeon | reverse complement strand
TGGCACTTTGGAATGAGTTGGCTTGTATTTTTAGTAGCCAGTGTAGCTGCCACTTCAGAAATAGAAATAGGATCTCCTTTTTCGATTTTGCCTTCTCTCAGTTTTTTTGCAGTTTCTTTTTTCAGTCTTAGTTTACCAATAGCTGTTGCTTCTCTTTCTACAGCTTCTTTTGGTGAGATATCTACCATTTTGAACCTGCTGGGCTGTTTATTCAATCTTTAACATCCTTTTTTGTTGTTTTGATCATTCCAAACTTTGATCAGGTTTTTTATCGCTTGTGCTCTTGGGTCTTCTTCACAGTACTTATAGATTCTGATTCTGCCGAATCTCTTTTCCGTAATAAGTCCTGTTTTTTCCAATTGTATTAGATGATTATTTATTGTGGAGTGATTTAAGCCAACATTTTTGGCTATTTCGGTTATATTGAGTTCTTTTGCTTCGGAAAGGAGCATCAGAATTCTAGTCTTTCCTCGGCAAGATAGAATCTCATCAAGTGTTACGCATTTTTCTAGCGACATCTGTGGAGAACACTTCCAGAGCAGCTTCAATACATTTTTTCATTGTTGAGGCGGATATTGAGGATAAGCCTATCAGGGTGGTTCTTCCTTTGGCACCTTTGCTTGAGAGCTTTGTGGAGATCAGTCCTGTTGCACTCAAGAGTTTCATGTACTTCCAAAATTGTGTATGAGCTCTAGGTTGAGAATTATATTCTTCACAGACGACTTTGTAGGCTTCCTCAATTTCACCCATACTTGCATAGGCTACGTTATTATCTTCAAGATATCTGGATAGAGCAAGGAGAAACAGTTTTTCATTTAGAGAAAGAGTTCTCAAATACTCGTCTCTCAAGGTAGGATATACTGTTCCAGCAGCTTTCCTGACATATTCAGGCTTGACATCCTTACTATCATCGTAGTCGGCGTATTTCCCAGCCCTCCAAAGAAGTTCTATGGCATACCGTGCATCACCGCTTGATGAGGCTATATCAGCCGCCAATTCTATTGTTTCGTCTTGGACTGCCCCTTCTTTGAACGCTAGAGTTACTCGATCTTTCAGAATAGCGAAGAGTTCGTTGGACACATAGGGATTTAATTCGATCAAATTTTGTTGTAGTGTACTTACTGTACTTCTGTCAAGAAGTTCTAGATATTTTAGTTCTCTGAGCATACATATCAGTGAAAGGCGTACAGGAGAGGTTGCTCTGTCCTCTTGAACTCGGGTCAGAGCATAGAGCGCCGAGTTATCGGTCTCAAGTAAAGCCTCAAGTTCATCTAGAGCTAGGATTAAGAAAAGATTCTTCTCATCCAAAATACGCATTATTGCTTGCAATAGTTCCTCTGATGAGAATCCTCTCTTTGGGAATTGTTCTTCAAATTCATTCATTACCTTTCTCAGAACCGCGAACAAACTTCCCTTACATTCGCGGCAGTTAACATGGATATAGCGCAGGCCTATTTTCCTGTCTCTTGCGGTTTTTACTAGGTCCAGTCCAAATCGTTGAGCCATTACCGTCTTTCCGGTTCCTACAGGACCTGATATCAAAACCCTCTGGCTTGTTGAACCAGGCTTCTCAATTAGGGACCTGAATAATTGTGCTAGAAAAATTAATTGTTTCTCTCTGTGAGGTAGTTTTCTTGGAACATGTTCTAGGGATAGCGGCGTTTCATCTTCGAAGACGGTCGGACGGAGTAAAACTTGGTTTATCAAGTCATCTCTGATTTTTACAGGTTTACCGACCGTATAGCATCACCCCTATGGGGACTCTAAATAGCAACTATTCTTGTACATTCTAACGGATATAAACGGTAGAGATCATCAAAAGTAAAATAAATTCCATCAAAAAGCATTCTAATTCGCTCTATCAGACCTAAAGTGTCGAGCCATATCGAGTCTATGTAAGAAAAACACAGAGTATGAGGACAAAGCAAAGATAAGAATCACCAATTTGCTTGCATAGACAAGTGAGACAGCTGTTTCCGGATTTGGAAATCTGTTAACAAGAATATCTGGGTTTGAAACGCCAGTAGTTGACATTAAAGCCCCCCAAAGCGTAAAATTAAAAAATAATTCATAAAGAGAGCCCACCGTCATTAAAAAGGCGACAATAAATAGAAATAACTGAATATCACGGTTCAGCTTTGCAATTTTATTCTCAAAATGTTGAACTAAAAAGGCATAGAACAGAAATATAAAAACAAAGATTAGAGTAATTGGTTTAAACTGTATGAATGGAATAGGTGCCCACTCATTCAAAATAAACTGTTCTCCATAGATAGTGGGAGAAGGATGTAACCGTATGCTATATAGAGTTAAAGTCAAAGCAATTATGCCTGACATCGAGGCCATCAGTAACCAACGAAATTTAAAGAAATTCAATCTGATCATATCCAAGGTTGATTAAGCATTTATCTCAAGTTAGAAAACACAGTATAAACATCATCCGGAAAAGGCGGTTTCAATTCAACGAAACTTTCATCAATTGATAAAAGTTTTCTTCCATTTTTTCTTTTTGTGAATTCACCAATAACTGAAATAGGAACCTGTTTTCCAGATAATCTCTTAATGATTTTAGGTGCCAAGGATTTCTTCGCCGCAATTAGAAGAGAACCCGAACTCATTAGTCTAAAAGGATCGATTTTTAATATTTTACAAATACTCTTGGTTTCGGAAGATATAGGAATTCTATCTCGATAGACCCTAACGCCGATATTTGACGCCTCACTCAATTCCCATATACCACACAGAATTCCCCCTTCAGTAGGATCATGCATTGCAGTTACTCCACCGACTTCCATAGCCATGAGCGCCTCCTGAACAACACTAATTTTTTTATAAAGATTCTGGGCTCGCTTAATTACTCCTTTCTTCAAATGTTTTCTCAATATGCGTTCTGTGTCAGTTGCCAGAATCGTAGTTCCTTCGATCCCCACAGTCTTAGTCATCATTAGTACATTTCCCACAGAAGCACCTGCTGAAGTCACATATCGATTGAGACGGGTCTCACCCAGAATGAATCCCACAAGTATTGGTCTCTTTAAAAAAGGTGTAACCTCACAGTGACCACCAATTACTGTCACCCCTAATTCGGTGCATGCAGAATCAATCTGCTTCATGATCCCCCGCAGTTCATTCTCTCTAGATCCTTTCGGCAACATTATTGAGCATAGATACCATTTTGGCTTCGCTCCGAACGTAGCAACATCATTCGCATTTATGTGTACAGAAAACCAGCCGACATTAGAAGCGGTCCCAGTAATAGGATCAGTTGAAAGAACTAAGGCTCTGTTCCCAAATCGCACTACCGCACCATCCTCTCCAATTCCAGGTCCAACTAAAAGCCTATCATTCATCATTCCCAGATTTCTAAAAACAATGCTCCTTAGAATCTCAGATGGAATTTTACCTACCTGGAAAACCATTGCTTAAACCTTTGAGGTAGTCTGATTTACATTCTTATTTAGATTTATCATTAGTCCAGTTTAGCGCGCGCTAAAAAAATACTATGTACAATTCCAGAAAATCAATTGAGCATACACAGTCTATGAACTAAGATAATCGATTATAGCATCAATTTCTTCTGGACTCAACTCTTCTTTAAACGCAGGCATCCCTTCATTTAGATCACCATTCTCGATAACGCTCCTATCAGCATTGCTAGCTGAAAGCGCTGGTCCTACTCCTCCATCTCTTTTAGCACCATGGCATCCAGAGCAATAATCCACGTACAGTGCTTCACCTTTCATAAATTTTGGAGACGTCACTATTTCAGTGGGAGTAACGGATTCTCCATTAGGTCCTGAAGACGTAGACATATAATAGATTCCAGCAGCTACGACAACAATTGCGATTCCAATTATCAAGATTAGAGATCGATTTCCCAAATCGGTAAACCCTAAAGGTAGTTTATGAATTTGAATTTATTAAGTTTATTTAAGTTTAATGAGAAAAATATTACTCTAACCTAGAAATTGAATCATATCCAGATCAACAGATATTGACTCTAACAAGTATCTCTTAAAAAAGTGGCAGGCTCTCGCACTCAAGATCCAAATCACGCAATCAGTTGGGTCAGACTCGTCATTGCCTACCAGTACTTACTTTATGAAAACCAAGTTTTAGCTATTTCTCTTTCAACATAATTCTAAGATGATTACATATGAAGTGTGAGTAAGAAAAATTTATTCAACAATCCATATCAATTCCATCTGTTTGTAGGCATAATGTTTAAGGAGCTCTATTTGTAGGAATTATGCTAGAGTTACAATGGGGAAAAAGAGAAAATCTAGTGGAAGAAGCAAAGGTGGCAAAGGACGAAGTGAAGGTGTCCAATGCACCAACTGCGGTATGTTGGTTCCTAGAGATAAAGCAAAGCGAGTTACAAGTCGGTTCTCACTTGTTGATCCAAGCCTGGCAAGAGAATTGAGATCGAGTGGAGCCTATTTGTCAAGACCGTCTACATTCAAATATTATTGTGTTTCATGCGCCGTACATTTTGGCGTTTCAAAAGTTAGAGCCAGAGGCGAACGTAGGAGCACATATTAGCCCTTATTTTAATAATCACTTATCGAACGTTCTGATAGGCATATACGGTTCTCTGAACAAAGGTTATGATCGATAAGATTGCTATCAATGCAACCCCATACTCGATCAGCCATAGAAAAGAGGAAATAATTATTATAATCATTCTTTCAGGTCTTTCTGCGATCCCAATACTTTCCATCTTAACATTTTCCACTTCAGTTCTTGCTCTGACATAACTTACCATAAGTGAAAATGAGATTGCAGCAATTCCCCAGAATGGACTTGCCAACTCACCCAAAATTATTCCTAAGAAGATTACGATTTCTCCAAGTCTATCAAAAGTAGAATCAAGAATCCCACCAAATTTCGATGCTTTTCCAAGCCTAGCCAATGGACCATCAAGAGCATCCATTAGACCTGATAAAAGAATTAGAGATGGCGCTACAACGTATGTAAACATCCAATTAATTTTCATATAGAATAATACACCCGTCATCAATGCACAAATAAAGCCGATTAAAGTCAGCATATTAGGAGTAAAACCCAAGTTATCAAGCGATAAAGCAAGACGAGTTAAAACCGTGTTCACTCTATGCCTGAAAGCAGTGATCAATCGATTCACCACATATTATAAGACATTGATCTTAGCTTTCTACATTTACTCATTAAGATACCGCTATTAGCTGAAAAGTTAGATGAAGTATGAAATAATAAATCATTGTATGTATTGATCTTGATAGGTGGAAGACGAAGATGGGTAGGATTGAAAAAGGCACAAATTGCAGTGTGTCAGGATGCAATAATACCGCTTTAAGATCACTAGCTGTTGAAAAAGCAACAAAAGCTGGATTGAAAGTCGGAAGCTCAAGAAGAGCTTACTTATGCAAAGATCATTATAAAGAATTCAAAAAGAAAACAAAAAAAGATAGGCTTATTGAAAAATGGCGGATGTCAAAGTAGCGTTCAATGTAGGAGCGTTTTGAAATCTGAGAATATTACTTATTCACAGTAACCATTTTGAGTTTGAGGTGAAAAGTCAGGCGATTAAAGCAGCCGAACCCTTGGTAGAGGAACTAAAAAAGGACAGTATCGATGACGCGCTAATTGTTTTTTGTACAATAGAGAATAGTGATGAGCAAAATACAGATAGTTTAATTCTTCAGGTTGCAGATGAGATATCGAAAACAGCCTCAAATGTAGGAACAACTAACATTCTAGTATACCCATATGCCCATTTATCTGATGACTTAGGACCTCCATCCTTAGCCATTCCCCTTCTAATAAAATTAACAGAAAATCTAGCTTCACGAGGATTGAATGTAAAAAGAAGCCCCTTTGGATACTATAAGAGTTTCAAATTGGAATGTAAAGGACATCCTATGGCAGAATTATCGAAAAACATTAGCGTTGAAAAGTCTAAGTCAAAGCCCAAACCTATAGAGACAAAATTCATGGTTTTCAGTCCTGATGGTAAACTGAGTGACCCTGAAGAATATCTAAATTATCAAGATCACGAGTTCAAATCTCTCATTGAAAAAGAGGTGTTCAAAAAAGCACTACATGGTGGAGAACCCAAATATCTTGAGTATTGTAAGAAATTTGGAATTGAATGGGAACCTTACTCTGACGTAGGACATATGCGATTTGGCCCACAAGGAACTCTACTCTTTGAGTTGATTAGCGAACATGCATGGTTGCAAGCCAAATCGACAGGCATTCCACTATTCAGAGTAAGAGGAACAAACATGTTTGATCTTTCCGTCGAACCTGTTAAACAACACGCTGACTTATTTGGAGATAGATTATATGAGGTTGATTTGGATCAGAAACGTTTTGTAATGCGTTATGCCGCCTGCCATCAGCAATTTGCCATGGTAAAAGATTGGTCCTTAAGTTACAAACAGTTTCCTTTTGGAACCTTTGAACTGGCAGACAGCTATAGATTGGAACAAAGTGGCGAACTTTTACTCTGTTTCAGAGTTAGGAAACTCCATATGCCTGACCTTCACGTATATTGCAGAGACACTGACGAAGCAAAAACTGTCTCACATAAAATACATGAAAAAATTTATGATGAAATAAGAGCTTTAGGCAGAGAATATGTTTCAATCTATAATACTACACAAAAATTCTTTGAAAACAATAAAGACTATTTCATGGAGCTTGTAAGAATAGAAAGAAAGCCAATATTGATCAATTTCGTTCCTGAAGGAGTTTTCTACTGGGTACTGAATGTTGAATATACAATTATAGACGAATTAGATAGACCTCGTGAAATAGCTACATTTCAGATAGACGTTGGAAACGCAGAACGATTCAACATATCTTATACAGATCATTATGGCGGGAAGAAATATCCTGTCATAATCCATACTGCAATTATTGGAACCGTAGAAAGATACATGTTTACAATATTTGACTGTGCTACAAAGGCTGAAAAGCTTGGAAAGAAACCTCAACTTCCTCTCTGGCTTTCTCCGACACAAATCAGAATAATTCCAGTGACTCCAGAACAATTAACGGACGCAAATAGCGTAGCTGATGAACTTGAAAAAATGGTCAGAGTTGACATTGACGATCGTGAGGAGACACTACAGAAAAGAATTAGAGATGCCGAAGTAAACTGGGTTCCTTACATCATGGTAATTGGTAAAAAAGAATCAGGAGCCAAAAAATTTCCAGTTCGAATTAGAAATGAAAAAAATACTAAAGATTTTACAATAAATGACCTGCTAACTGAATTAAGTAAAAAGAATGAAGAGTACCCATTTCTACCCATGACCTTACCAAGATTAATAAGCACAAGACCCGGATACAGGTAGAACATAGACTTAAACAGAAGCTACACATCGATTTTGAAAGTTTTATATCCCTTCAAACCCTTATGATCGAACATTATTAGA
This sequence comes from Candidatus Bathyarchaeota archaeon, assembly GCA_007050885.1. The sequence goes on along the minus strand of SMYQ01000051.1, from coordinate 7,517 downwards.
GGCATGCAACATGAATAAAGATCAAACCTATGGTGGATTGATTCTTCTAATCTCACTAATCATCACCATTGTATACGTAGCAGCTTTCTTTGCACCAGTTGTCTCCTCATATATTCCAAGCTGGCCAGCTTGGCTTGACTGGTGGGCAATCGCAATTCCAGTGTTTCTATTCGTAATTGCTGCACTATTGATATGCATGTGGATAGGGTGGACAATGCTTACCACACCACCACCAGCTCCACTTGAGGCTGAAGTAGCTTCGACACCTGAAAATCCACCCTAAGGACCATAACCTAAATAGATGTACATATCCAACAGAACGGGCACATTAAATATCTCAAGTAGAGTGAGCCCTAGCGAAGCATCAGATTAGAAAACACTTTCTTTAGGATAGACTTCAATACCTTTTTCGTTAATTCTATATGGTCTCATTTGCGTATCGATTGGTGTTTCTCGCATCTTCTCTATCTGAAGAACCCTTGTAGCCGCTTTACCTACTTGTAGAGTTTGCATGATTATTACACCATGAGCCAAATATTCTTCTAATTGTACTTTTCTCTCTAAGCCAGAAGTTCGTAATTCAGCAGTCATTAGTGTTGTTGCTCCTGTAGATGCGAATACTTCCATTAGAGCTAGTATTACTGCTCGACGTTGAAGGGAATCTGGAAATTGGTAGGT
>SMYQ01000051.1:0-6739 GCA_007050885.1 Candidatus Bathyarchaeota archaeon | reverse complement strand
AATGCCGCTTTTCACTCTTTCAACATTTGACATGAAGATTCCTATTACATATTATACCAAATTCGAGATTTAATAATTGCCAAATAGGAGAATAAGTCAAAAAAATAGCGTATGCTTCTATAGACCCCTTGGATTAAAAACGCATATATTGACCAGATGATCAAGAATATGTTAGCATCTAATGATTTTAATTACACATGGGTGCTTTATGTTGAGTAAAGAAGAATTCGAAAAAGCGATAAAGTCTGCTGAAAAGCAGTCATCATATTATAGAGCAGAACAGGTTGCATTAAGAGCCGCTCTTGAAGAACTTGAAAGGATGCGCGACGGACGTGAAGTAGATGAAAACCTATATGATGAATTACATCAGAGATATTCACAAAGATTAAGCGAAACAAATGAGAAAGCTGAACAGTACAGACGAATTACCCAGAGCATTAAACATCTTATGAGATACGATAAAGAATTGAATCTATTGAGTGATTCCCAACAAGAATTAATTGAAAGACTTGATAAAACAAGAAGTCAGCTTGATCAGGAACGAAATAAAGTCGAAGAAATGGCTGAAAAATTTGGCATATCAATTCCTACATCTTCTGGATTAGATGAAAGAAAACGGATATCGACTCCATCTAAAAAGGAAGCTACTGAAGCTGAGTCAGAAATTGAAAGTTTAAGACAAGAGATCTTATCAGAACTTGAAAAAACTAGAAGACAGACTAAGAAATAATTAGATTGATAAAGAAATGTCCAGTTATCTCGGCCCTCACATACATCAGCTTCTACATTCCATCTGGAAGATCTTCACAAATATCTTCAGAAGGAATGCGAATTGGTAATAGCACAAATTAGCATGCCATCAGGGCAGATGCTATTAATAATATTGCCCTTCGTTGCAGTTGTTATAGTTATTATTTTAGGTGAAATGCTTTTCAGGAGACGTAAAAAACGATTACGACAAAAACAAATAATGTTGAGACCACATGAAGTCAGACCCCAACCGCTTGAGATGACTGATACTGATACTCGGAAACTAGAACAGCTTCAAATAGAATTAGAAAACACTTCAAAACAATATCTTTCGGGAAAGATAAGCAAGCAAGAATTTGAAACTAAAGTCAGGACGATCGAAATTCAATTAATGAAGTATAAGATGATTGGACACCTTGAGGAACCTCTAGAGGCTGAACCGAAAACAACCGAAGCTCGCCCTCCACCCGTCGAACCCATAATTATTGAACCTCCAACATCTAGACCTAGACCTGTTGAACCTCCTCCTCAGAAACCTTCAATTGAACAAACAGTATCATCTCCAGCTGCATCACCTGTAACTGAGTCTAGACCAACCGAACCACCGAAAAGAGTCTGCATCCATTGCAAAGAGGAGATCCCTCCAGATTCCATCTATTGTGATAGATGCGGCCGTTACTTGGGCAAACCTAGATCTGGGCAATAAAGATTTTAAAAATTAGGTCAGCATGTTATGACTTTCAACTGACTTGCAATTACATATTTACTGTTCGATTAATTTAGCTAATCTAAAATAGTATCTCGGCCATTGTGGCCACCCTGTAGATACTACATCTTCAAATTCAACTGTTAGATCCATTCCTATCTCAAGTTTTACATCTTTGTCAACTATTATTCGACCAGATAAAGACAAACCTTCTTCGAGTTTCACTATCCCAATTATGTAGGGAGCGTGTGAACTGAACTGTTTCGGAGCTATGTGAATAAAAGAGAAAGTACGTAATTTTCCCTTGCCACTTAATTGGATCCATTTGAATCTAGAAGACGAACAATTGGGACAAATAATTCTCGGCGGGATTAGTAATTTTTTGCATTCTATACATTTTAACGCCATTAGTCTTCCGTGTCCACAGAATCTATAGAAATTCTGGATAGTCGGCAGAATCTCTCCTCTTTCATCTCGGTCAAGGGTAATTTCTTCCAAACTATTTTAACTCCTTTTCATCTAATTGGCATCTTGTGTCTATATTGTGTTGCTATAAACATGGGCTACAGCCGTGGATCCATGTCCTCCAAGATTCAGAGTTAGACCTATTTCAGCATCATTAACCTGACGTGCCCCGGCTTGTCCTGTAAGCTGTAAAAATATTTCATATGCTTGAGCTACACCTGTTGCACCCACTGGATGCCCCTTTGATTTTAACCCACCACTCGTATTAATTGGAATGTTCCCATCAATTGCAGTAGCACCTGATTGAACTAGTTTGCCACCATCACCTTTCTTACAGAATCCAACGTCCTCGCTGATAATTAACTCTGCAATTGTAAAACAATCGTGAACCTCGGCAACATCAATATCTTTTGGTTTCATTCCAGACATTTCGTAAGCATCTCGTGAAGCTAAGGATACAGCATTTAGTGAAGTTAGATCATCTCTTTCATAAAGTCCAATGGTATCGCTTGCTTGACCACTTCCCTTTATGTATATGGGATTATCAGAAAATTTCTTTGCCAACTCGGGGTTTGTAAGGATCACACATGATGCACCATCTGAAATTAGAGAACAGTCGAAGAGTTTCAATGGTGAAGCGACTACTCTCGATGTCATCGCTTGTTCGATAGTAATTTCTTTTTGCATCTGGGCTTTTGGATTTAATGAACCATTATGATGATTTTTCACTGCAATTGTAGCTAATTGCTCTGCTGTTGTATCATATTCATGCATATGGGCTCTTGCTATCAAAGCAAATAATCCCGGGAATGTAAATCCATGCCATTGTTCAAAAAAGTTATCCGATGAAAGAGCAAGATATTCTGTTGCATCAGAGGTTGCTAAATGTGTTAGTTTCTCAACACCACCGACCATAATCACATCGGCTAATCCCGATTTAATTGCTTGAATACCACATCTTAAAGCTACACCAGATGACGCGCATGCGTTTTCAAACCTTACAGCAGGCATAGGATTGAGCCCTATCCAATCTGCAACCAGAGGTCCGGTATGACCTTGATGTTCTGCAGATTCTGTCATGTGACCTAGATATAATCCCTTGACATCTTTCCTTGGATCAAGATTTGGACATTTATCGAACGCTTCTTTTGCGGCATAAGTAAAAATTTCTCTAGCAGAAAGACCATCTAATTTTCCAAATTTTGAAAGGCCAGCAGAGACTATTGCAGCCAAAGGTTTTTCAATCAAAGCGAATCGACTCTGTTAGAATAAAGAGGAGAATTTCAATCTATCGATAATATTCCGACATAAATTGATATGGAAGATTTGTAAAGTGAAACTAATTTACCTAGTAATAAACACTAATGAGAAGTTAGTTCGTGAATAACATGGGCATCAATCTGGATGAAGAAAATCTGAAAAAACAGATTATAGAGTGCATGAAATCCCTTCATAGTAGAGGCCTTATGACAGGTGTAGGCGGAAACGCAAGTGCCCGACAAATGGGAGAAGAAAAGGCATGGATTACTCCTAGTGGACTTTACAAGCCAGACCTTAATCCTTCAGATTTAGTAAACATAGATTTAGAGGGTAAAGTTATTGAAGGAATGTTCAAACCATCAATTGAATGGTATTTTCACACTGCAATTTATAAGAAGAGAACCGATGTTAACGCAATATTACACACTCATAGTCCTTTCACTATGGGTCTTGCATTGGCCAATGTGAAACTTCGACCGATCACATTTGAAGCTGCAACTATACTGGCGGATGTACCAATTTTACCCTTCAAATATCCAGGAACAGAGGAATTGGGCAATCAAGTAGGCGATGCCATACTCGGTAAAAGGGCAGTGATCCTTCAAAACCATGGGGTCATAACTGTTGGTTTTGATCTTATCGAAGCCCTATCTACTGTAGAGATTCTTGAAGAAGTAGCCATAATGACTTTTGTCGCAAACACTTTTGGCTCTCCCAAGGAGATCCCTTCAGACCAAATAGAGCTGATTAAGAAACTCTATAAAATATGACGGTATTCAATCAATGTTCGGACATATAAACAAGCTAATTCGAGTAAATCTCACCGAATCAAGAATATTTACTGAGAACCTTGATAGGTATGATTTAAAAGAATATATTGGTGGAAGTGGCTTAGCGGCCAAAATAATTTTTGATGAATTAGATCCATCAGTCGATCCACTATCTCCTGAAAACATTTTATTATTCATGACTGGACCATTAACAGGAACCGCTTCTCCATCTTGTGGAAGATATTGTGTATGTACAAAATCTCCGCTTACAGGTTTATGGGCAGAATCACATGCTGCTGGATTTTGGGGTCCAGAATTAAAATTCTCCGGGTATGACGGAATAGTTATCAAAGGAAGGTCTGATAGCCCAGTATATCTATCAATAATCGATGGTAAAATAGAATTAAGAAATGCTTCAAAATTGTGGGGAGCAGACACATATCAAACAGAAAAATATCTCAAAGATGAATTAAAAGATCAATCCCTTAAGGTTGCATCAATTGGTCAAGCTGGAGAGAACGGTGTCCTATTCGCATCAATCATGAACGACTCAGGACGTGCCGCAGGCAGATGCGGTGTTGGAACGGTTATGGGATCCAAGAATCTCAAAGCAATAGCTGTTAGAGGAACGAAAATTAATGTAATCCCAGCTGCCAGAGATGAAATGTTAAAAGAATTTCTTCGAAGAATCTATGTAACAATAAGATCTCATCCAACTGCCCAAATATACTCCTCTTATGGCACTGATGGAATTATGACCATGATGCACGAATATGGAGATGTCCCGATAAAATATTTCAACAAAGGTTCTTGGACAGAGGGCATAGAAAAAATCAGTGGTGAAGCCATGGCAAAATCTATTCTAAAGAAACAATGGGCATGCTATCGATGTATCATAGCATGTGGGAGACACATAACTGGAGATGAATCAGGTACAAGAGAAGAAGGATCAGGCCCAGAATATGAGACATGCGCCTCCTTAGGAGCACTTTGTCTTAATGATGACCTGAACATCATTGCCTCTGGTAACGAGCTGTGTAATAGATATGGAATGGACACAATATCTTCTGGAAGCATGATAGCTTTCGCAATGGAATGCTACGAAAAACATTTGATCTCCAAAGAAAATACAGAAGGCATTGCATTGGAATGGGGTAACGGCGATGCCATAATCAACACACTACACCAAATTGGAAAGACAAAAGGATTCGGCGAAATTCTAGCGAAAGGCGTCAAACGAGCTGCAAAAGAAATTGATAAAGAAGCGGAAGAATTTGCCCTTCATGTAAAAGGTTTGGAAATACCTATGCACGATCCTAGAGCATTCAAAGGGTTGGGACTACAATATGCAACATCTCACAGAGGAGCATGTCATCTTAGAGGTCTAGTCTATCATATCGAACAAGGAGAGAGGATACCAGACCTCGGTATCCACAAGAGATATGAACGTTTCACTACTGACGACAAAGCTTTTCCAGTAATCGCAGTCCAAAACTGGCATGATATAATGGACTCCTTAATTATGTGTAAGTTCGCCTTTCTCCCACCTGCTTCAGTCCTTTCAATGTTAAACATGGTTGCAGGTTGGGATATGAGATTAGATGAATTTCTAAAAGTTGGTGAAAGAACTTACAATTTGAAAAGAGTGTTTAACATAACTTGTGGGGCTACTAAATCAGATGATACACTTCCGAAAAGATTTCTAGAAGAACCTCTTAACGATGGTGGAAGTAAAGGACAAATTGTGGAACTCGAATTGATGCTTAAAAAATATTATGAAGAAAGAGGGTGGACTGAAAAAGGGATCCCAAAAGAAGAAAAATTAAAGGAGTTGGATCTATCGTTCACAATTCCTCGATTAAATAACTAGCACATACTATCTATGGACGATACGATACAAATCAAACTAAGAAACATAAGCATCTACACAAAACAAATTCGACCATGGAAGGGAAAAAGAATTCAACATGAAATCACACATAAAATCTCGTGAGATGGTAAAAATTGATCAAGCTTTGGAGATGCTTTACGGATCAATTAGAATGAATATTCTTGATTCTGAAATTCTACCAATCAAAAGTTCTCTTAATAGAGTTCTCGCATACAATGTTAAAGCAAAATATGATCTTCCTCAGAATAATCAATCTGCTGTAGATGGCTACGCAGTATCTGCCACAGACACATTCAATTCATCACCAAGCAATCCAATACTTCTTAGGTTGAAATCCAGAACTGCTAATTCGGAATTCACCATTACTTCTGGTGAGGCGACTTATGTTCCCACTGGAGCTCCAATACCAAAAGGATCGAATGCCGTTGTCATGGTAGAATATACAGATAAGATTCAGCCTGATATGATCCAAATATGCAAATCCGTACCTCCAGGTGAAGATGTATCTTGGAAAGGAGAAGATGTCAAACAAGGAGAACAAATATTAAAAAAAGGAATGAAACTGAAACCACAAGATATCGGTATGCTAGGAGCCCTCAGGATCAGATCGGTTGAAGTATTTAAAAAACCGAAAGTTGGGATCCTTTCTACAGGAAATGAGCTCACATCTTTAGATTCCAATAATAAAGAGGGAAAGATCATAGAAATTAATAGTCTTGTCCTAGCAGCAATGACTATTGATATTGGAGCTGAACCTGTACTGTTAGGCTTGGTTAAAGATGATTATGAACATCTAAGGAAAAAGATTAGCGAATCACTTGAAAAGATTGACTTACTTGTTATAACCGGCGGTACCTCTAAAGGTCTCTTTGATTTTACAGTTAAAGCAATTGATTC
>SMYQ01000159.1 GCA_007050885.1 Candidatus Bathyarchaeota archaeon | reverse complement strand
GCTTAACAAAACAAACCGTAAACTTGAGTTTTATCCAATCGCAAGGCTCTACGATTCTAATCCAATGGAAGGTATGAGGCTAGCTGATGGTGGTGCTGTACTGGCGTCACAGCGGCCTATGTCTCAGTGGATAGCTGAGTCTAAGAAAGAACCAATTGACTCTTCACAAATGAACTGAAGCCATGAGACTAAAGAATCAAAAACACGGGCCCGTTACTTTGCGTTGCATTGACTATGCAGCCAACATGTCACAAGAGACCCTCGCCTTCACTGGCATTGTTAAGTTTGCCGGTGTGGGCGAGGCTCACGTGCGTAATGATGGGTGTGGTGGGCCAAACTTTGTTCAGGACCCGCATCCATTCAAGGTGTCTAAAGCTTTAAGAGAATATGCTGAGTCCTTACCGCCGTACAGAAGCAAGCACTTCGATCAAGAGCTGGCTATGAATGACGACCTATTCATCAGCCTTCTGTTGGGTAGGGCGCTGGATCAGAAGTATGGATTTCCGCCTGCGTGCGATGAATGCGGAACGACTGAAGCATTTAGCCTCAATGAGCGGGTAGATCTTCCAGCGGTGAAACGCAAGAACAAGCTGTGGGCACCGTGTCTTTGTGACTCGTGCAACGAAAAAAATCCAAAGGTCTAGCTATGCTTAAACGCGAAAAGATAAGCTCCGGGTCTCAGTCCACAGATTTGCTTCTGTGCCGAGTCAAGACCCTAGAGGAAGCAAATCGGATACGATCTAAGATCATGAAACACAAGCTCCGATCGACGGTGTACGTGTTCATACGAAAGCGTCACTACGATATCTTTCTCGCAAACGAGTTTGGTGGAATGCCAACTGATGAACATTATGATACTCTACGCGACTTTATCTACGAAGAGGAAGACCATTGCCTCCTAGATGAAGCACCAGCTGACTCGCAAAACTAGTACAATGGATAAAAGGATCATCACTCTTCGGTATTGGCTATTAGGGCGTGGCTATCATGTGGCATTGGCTGCGCTCGAATTTGCGGCTTCGTTCCACACTGGACTGCGTAAAGATGGTCATACACCGGAGTTTGATCACCAGATCAGGATTGCTCTGTATATCAGAACGCTAGTTGATATTCTGTCGTTCCCCGAAGAGACGCTAGCCTCCGTATTCCTACACGATGTGTGTGAGGATCATGATGTTAGCTTTGACGAGATTGAAGCTAAGTTCGGCCGCACCATTCGAGATGCGGTTGTTCGCTTGACAAAAATCCATCGTGGCATTAAAGTGCCAATGGATATTTACTACGGCAAGATGGCCAAAAGCCCTATCGCTTCCATAGTCAAGGGTGCAGACAGGATGCACAATATGCAGACTATGGCCAATGTCTTCAGCGAGGCAAAGCAGGTATCCTATATTCAGGAGACTTTGGACTACGTATTTCCAATGCTTAAAGAAGCAAGGCGCACCTTTACTAAACAGGAGCCTGTATACGAAAATGTGAAGCTAGTTCTGTTTACGCAGATAGAATTGATTCGGCTTGCTTTGGACAGCCCGCCGCTTTCAAGTGAACAGAGAAATGAGCAACAAATCCAAAACAACCCATAAGTTCAGCAAATAAAATCGCATTGTAGAAACACCTAACAAAGGAGTGAATATGGGTGACTGTTCTAACGGTTGTGGCGGATGCAAAACAGATAAATGTGACACAAAAGATGACTCGTGCGGCTCATGTGGAGACTCGTGTGATTGTGATGTCAAATACGCTGTGGCATACAATCAGGCGATGTCGGATAATGGCATGAGGTGCTTGTTGTGCAATTACTTTCATGAATACGCCCTACCCAATAGATGTGACGGCACCCTGATTTGCTACAAATGCCGGGATACCAGAAGTTGGCAGATACCGAAAGGTAAGTGGAAGAAATAGAGGATGTCACAGACCATAGGTTTATTCGTACGGAAACAGTACGGGTTTATGTATCGGTTTCTGGATAAATACCTACCACAGTACGTGGATAATATTGAGATGCCCGATTGGTGGGCATCAGTAGAATTCGAGATTAGGCATCGACTCGATCCCATCTCGCCAAGAGAAGTGAGAATAATTCATGCATCACGTTAAGTGGCCAAGCATCGAGTCTTTTCACAACGTGCGAAAGGCAGTAGCCAAGTATCCGCACATCTGTAAAGACCGATTCAAAGTAAGATATCGAGGCAAAGTCAAGTTGCATGGCACAAATGCCTGTGTTCAGATTGTAGCTCACGATAACGGTGCGCCTCCTGAGATGGAGGTGTTGGCTCAAAGTCGTACCGCCATCCTGAATACGTCCCACGACAATGCGGGTTTCGCGGCATGGGTGCAACAAACCGAGAAAAATTGGAAAGGTGTGGTTTGGCATTTTGTCCGCAAGACAGCGGACAATTTCGTGCCGGGATCGCGCGTCCAATCCGTATGCTTCTTTGGTGAGTGGTGTGGTAAGGGCATTCAAAAAGGCACAGCGATCAACAATATTGACAAGAAGATTCTGGCGCTCTTCAGTGTCATGATTGTTGTTGATAAACAAGAGCTGCCGATTTTCATCAGTGACCCAAATGTAATCAACATGTTTCTTCCACCAGTTCCGGATACGTATGTACTTCCGTTTCTGGACGATGAGATTACTATTGATTTCTCGAAGAGCGCTGAAGAATTACAAGAAATCGTCGCCCTCATTAATGAAAAGGTAGAGGCCGTAGAGGCGTGTGACCCTTGGGTCAAAAGCGTTTTTGGTGCGGAGGGAATCGGTGAGGGCATCGTATACTATCCGGTTTCTTCGGTACATGCCGGTCGAGAGTCCTTTAGCAACCTGAGCTTCAAAGCAAAAGGTGAAAAACACAAGGTTGTAAAACAGAAGAAAGCTGTCCAGGTGGACCCAGAGACGGCTGCATCCGTAGCTGAGTTTGCGGAGCTGGTCCTTACCGACGCACGATTGGAACAGGGCGTTACTGAGGCTTGTGGTGGGGAATACGACACCAAAAAGATTGGACCATTCATTGGCTGGGTTACCAAGGACGTGAATAAAGAATGCCAGTCTGAACTTGAAGCAAGCGGGCTTACTTGGAAACAGGTCTCCAAGGCCGTTTCTGCTAAGGCCAGAACCTGGTACATGCATAAGATTGAAACCACGTAGGTGAGTCATGATGCGAAGGACTGGATACCATGTGTGGGCGCATGGGTATTGCTATTGGCATCGTACAATTGAGGGCGCTATGTTGCGCCTGATGCGGGTCAGAAAATGGGCCAGCGACGCACACATAGTGAGCGTAAGTACTGGGAAGCGGGTGTAGTTATGTGGGACATGATTAAAGAAAGAGCCGGATTGGAAGAAAACCTGTTCACTTGGGATGGTTGGGATCAGCAGGATACGGCATGCTTTTCGTTCTACAAATGTAAGCTGAAGCACCAGATTGCGGATATCCCGGCCGGAACGGAGGCTGTGGCCATCTTTGTGGACTTTGCGCACTCATACATGCAGATTGAGTTCGACGATAGCGGAGACAACTATCGCGTGTTTGCTCTTGGAATGTCGGTGTTGGGAGAGCTAAAATGAAAGACAAA
>SMYQ01000077.1 GCA_007050885.1 Candidatus Bathyarchaeota archaeon | reverse complement strand
GAAATATCTCAAAAGAAATTTGGGTCTGAAACCCAAGTAATTCATAATATTAGCTAGTACGAACACGATGGTTAACTTCAATTTTCCTTCTTTTATAAATCTTCTTGGTGAGGTAATGATATTACGTTTTATTTGAATGAGCTTTCCAAGTCTCTTAGCTTTCCTACAGAGCTCTACATCTTCAAGGAACAAAATATTATCGTATCCACCAATTTTCCAGAAAATATCTTTTCTGAGAAATATTCCATAATCTCCAAAAAAAATTTTAGTTATACTTGATCGTAAATATCCAAATGTATTCAAAAATCTTAGAAATATATCCTCATTTGAAAATTTATGAATAAATGCTCCACCAACAATTGTTCTATCTAGAATATTTTTCTCAATTAGACTAATGGAGTCAATTGGTATATACGAATCTACATGGAGAAACAAAAGAATATTGCCAATGGCCTCCTCTGCTCCTTTATTCATTTGATTTGAACGGCCACGTTCAGTTCTTAATAGTTTAGTATTTTTAGGAAATATGTGTAGGTTTTTTTCGATCTCTTGAATAGTTCCATCTGAACTACCACCATCAACAAGAATAAGCTCAAAATTTCCATATAGTAGTTTTAAGTTCTTAAGGAAAGGTTTGACATAATTCTTTTCGTTTAGTATCGGAGTAACTATAGAGATCAACTTCTAAAACCTAGTTCATGTTTCCTTAATTCTTGTTTGAAATAGTAAGGTATTGTAGATTCTTTCTATATTGAATGAGTGATGTATTATTTAATCAAAGCTAAGTCAATTTTTTCGAAATCTATGAACTGTTATCAATCACATAATTTTACTCCATCTTATATAGAGTGTTATCAATTGATTATTGGGAATTTTGATGGAAGATCAGCCGATTGAATTTGAAAGAAGAGGCAGCGTGGCTCTTTTAAAACTAAACCGACCTCGAGTCTTGAATGCAATAAATGAACCTATGATTGATGAATTACTTGATAGATTCATGGAAATTGAAAATACAGATGAATTAGGTGCCGTTGTGATCGAAGGAACTGGTAAAATATTCTGTAGCGGTCATGACTTGAAAGAATTAATGGCAGCAAACCCTCTCCAAAGGAGAACTCTTCTAACAAAATCGGTAAAAGTTTGGGAAGAAATTGTGAAAATGAGTAAACCTGTAATCGCTGCAGTGCATAGCTACGCGACAGCTGCTGGATGTGGCCTGGTTGCAGCATGTGATTTAGTTGTCGCATCTGAAGATGCAGTATTCCAAACTCCAGGAGTCAATATCGGTATATTCTGTATGACTCCCATGATACCATTACAAAGAGCAATCGGACAAAAGAAAGCAATGGAAATGTTGATCACTGGAGATCCAATTAATGTTAAAGAAGCTGAAAGGTTCGGTCTGGTGAATAAGATAGTACCAAATGGCAAACACGTCGAGGGTGCCATAGAATTTGCTGAGAAGATTACTAGAAAGAGCAGATTGGCCTACAATATTGGGAAACCAGCATTCTACACGATGGGCGAAATGGAGTATGTAAAAGCACTTCATTATGCGAAAGATCTATTTACACTTGCATCAACATCTGAAGACACAGAGGAAGGAATGAAGGCTGTCTTAGAGAAGAGAAATCCAGTATGGAAGAATAAATGAGTATTATACTGAAGTTTTTCAAACACTTTTCATACTAACCAAGATATAGTGCACGCTTTTAGTTTACACATTAAAAATTAAGAAAAATGGGTCTAAAAAGTGTATTTTGTTCCTACAGCATTTTGAACATAGGATTCTGGCATCTCCTGATATATCTTATTGATTGCTTTCCATCCAGTGCAATGAGAAGGAACAATAACGCTAAGCTCGAATTTCTTTAACTCAGCTATAGTTCTATCAATTATTGGTTCGAAAGTTTTTCCAGTAAGATGAAAACCGCCCATTACAGCATGAATTTTCGTATCAGTTATCTCTTTCAAGTATTTCACAGTGTTTATTATTCCAGCATGTGCACATCCAGAGATTATAACAAGCCCCTTTCCTTTCACATTGAAAACTATCGACATATCATCTTTGATTTGTGGATCTTTTTCCAGTTTTCCTTCAACTTCAACATATGAGATAGGTAATCCTTTTTCGAAATCTGTAACTCGGGGGATCTCTCCTGAGACAAGCATCAGGTTTTCAGCCATTAAGTGAGGCTCAGTAATTTCTATGATTTTGGCTCCCGCATCAATAAGCTCCTGTTTATCTAAACTTGGAAGTCGCACTCGAGAGCCGTTAGGAAATATCGCCCATCGCTTAACAAAAGCAGATTGATGAAATACAACTGGTATGTCTTTCTTTGATAATCTTTTCAAGATATTCATTAGACCCGCAGTATGGTCTACATGGCCATGAGTTATTACTATGGACTCAACCTGGTTAAGATCTATCTCCATTCGGTCTGCATTAACCAGAACACCGTCAGCAGTCACACCAGTATCTACTAATATTGAATGCTCAACATTTCCTTTTGTAACTTTAACTAAAATAGAGAATCCATGTTCCGCAAGTGGGGCCGGTCTCATCTCCTCATTCTTACCAAATGGAGATCTCTCAACCCCCTCTGATCCAGCCATGAGAATATCAGTGAAATTATCCATGAGATTTCTGACTTCTAATCTATCAACTTCTACTAAGCCCACTTTATTCATATGAACCAGCCCTTCTGAGCGTATCTTACCAGAATATAATAACTCTTAAAGGATGTTACTGTAATTTCTTGAATTGATGTGTTGAGATATAATTGATTCATATTCCTAAATGGACTTTAATATTCATCATTGTGTGCGTCATAGCTTTTGTCTTGCAGAATCTCACTGATTCGTGGATCTATCTTGCTTTCTTCCCAGCTTTTGCATTTGAAGCACCTTGGATGTTTATTACATCAATATTTCTTCATGCAAATTTCGAACATTTATTCTTCAATATGATCGCGTTATTCTTCTTCGGTTCAAGTCTTGAGAACAGAATCGGAAAACGCCTATTTTTCATGCTCTTCTTCATATCAGGAATAGTTGGCAACATTGGATATTTTTTTACATCTACTGATCCATATACTCCAGCCATCGGGGCTTCTGGTGCAGTCTATGGTATAATGGGTGCTTTAGCTACTCTAGCGCCATTCATGATGGTTTACATATATGGATTCTTACCTTTACCGATGATAGCTGCTGCGATTCTTTGGGCAGTAATGGATCTTGCAGGTCTTTTTACTCCGTCTGGGATCGCTCATGGAGCTCATTTGGGTGGAATGTTCTTCGGTGTAGCTTTCGGTCTATATTATCGAAGTTTATTAGCGCGTAGACGTACTTGGCAAATTCGATATGAATACTGAAGAATTTATCAAAAAAATTTATACAAAATTTAGAAATGAATAATTAGAAATTAGTTTAGGGTTTGGTTAAGAGATGCTTGAGATTGGCATCAATGGAATACTTCTTCGGATACTTCAAGGGGATATAACTGAACAAGATGTTGATGTTATTGTCAATGCTGCAAACTCAAGTCTGATGGGTGGTGGAGGAGTAGATGGAGCGATTCACCGGAAAGGTGGTCCAATAATTCTCGAAGAATGTAAACAAATAAGATCTAGTAAATGGTCTGAAGGTCTTTCGACAGGGAAAGTTGTCATAACTTCTGGAGGCAATCTTAAGGCAAGATTCGTGATACACACTGTTGGGCCGATATGGCATGGAGGTAAATCTGGTGAAAAGGAGCTTCTCAAAGATGCTTACCTAAATTCTTTGAAACTTGCAGTCCAAAAAGGGCTGAAGAGTATCTCTTTTCCATCTATAAGTACAGGAGCTTACAAATATCCAATTGATGAAGCGGCAAAGACAGCATTAAGCACTGTTAAGGAATACTTAGAGCAAGAGAATGACTTAGAGGAAGTGAACTTTGTCCTCTTTACAGAGGCGGATCTGAATACGTACCAAGATGTTGCAAAAGAAATCTTCGGATCTAAATAAATCATACATAAATTTTGGTAGACTTAAAATAATACATGTAAAAATTTTGTTTTAATAAAAATTTGTTCTTGGTAACACTTATTAACATTAAACAGCGGTGCCGATAAATCCTTAAGAGTTTGTATTATCTGATGCCATTACCGAATATTCCATCAAGAAGACAAATGCCTACATCTAAGATTCTAAAGATTCAATCAACTTAAGGAAAAAAATGAATGGTGTTCATCAATGGGATTACCTGAAAAGATCAAAGCAATAGAAGAAGAGATGAAAAAAACTCAGATTCACAAACATACGGAACACCATATCGGCCTGTTAAAAGCTAAACTAGCAAAACTCAAGGGACAACTAGATCAATCTCGAAGTTCACAACAAAGTGGCATCGGTTTCGAACCAAAGAAAAGCGGTGATTGTTCAGTTGTTCTAATCGGTCTACCAAGCGTCGGAAAATCGACAATACTCAACAGAGTAACCAATGCTAAATCGAAAACCGGCTCCTACTTCTTCACAACATTGAAAGTGGTTCCAGGTGTACTGGAATACAAAGGTGCGAAGATACAAATCCTTGACCTTCCAGGCATAATATCAGGTGCAGCCTCAGGATCCGGTAGAGGAAAAAGAGTACTATCCGTTGCTCGAAATGCGGATTTGATAATGCTAGTTCTAGACGTATTTCAACCAGCTCAACTCAAAGTCCTAAAGAAAGAACTCCATAAGATGGGAGTCAGACTCAACACCCACCCACCTAATGTTACAATAGAAAAGTCATCTCGGGGAGGCTTGGGTATAACATCAACCTGTAAACTCACAAAACTAAGTAAAGCCACAGTCCGAGATATATTGAATGTCTACGGTATTCAACATGGAAATGTTATCATTAGAGAAGACATCAGCGATGATGATCTCATCGATGTTGTTACTGGAAACCGCCGTTATATTCCGGCAATAGTCGTCCTGAATAAAATAGATCTAGTCAATCCTGAATATCTTGTCCAAGTTAAGAAAAAGATTGGAGAAGAGTTCACGCCAATATCAGCAGATCAGAAAATCAACATAGAAGATTTGAAAGAAGTTATCTACAATAAGTTGAATTTCATAAGAGTGTACCTAAAGCCACGTTCTAAAGAAGCTGATCTTGAAGAACCACTCATAGTAACCGCTGGATCCTCAATATCTGATATATGTACTAAAATTCACCGAAAATTTTCTGAACAGGCAAAATATGCACTAGTCTCTGGAACAAGCGTGAAATTCAAATCACAACGAGTTGGAAAAGATCACATAGTCCAAGATCAAGACATAATCACCATAGTTACATGAAGTTTGCACATCATCGATGACCTATGAATATTATAATGTTCACTATGTTCAGTCTGATGTTCAAATGTTCAAAGTGTTCAATCTTTTGTTCAAATTGTTCAAAATGACAAGGATCTAAATCTATATCTATACTATGTTACGCTGTAACATAGAATATTCAATAACCATTTGTTACACTATTGTAGTTATAGTACTACCATTTGAATTTCTCTTGAAAAAATATACTAAAGATTAATTTTATACAAATAGAAACAATTCTCCATACATAACGATCAATTTAGAAAAAATTTAATCCATAATCATGAGAGTGAATCATTTGATACTCGCTGTTTCCGATGTTCATTTGGGTTATCAAGAATCAAACAGAAGAGCTTTCCTGCTTTTTCTTAAAGAAGTCTGTAAACCTCTAGGCCCAGACGATCACCTTGTCCTTTTAGGTGATATTCTTGACTTCTGGAGAAGAAATAACGTTACAGTAGCTATTGAAAATCAACTTATCTTCAAAACTCTTGAATCCTTAAAATCAAAAGTACATTATATTATAGGAAACCATGACTACACATTAATCACACTCAGACTACCTACAACCCAATTCTTCGATGTCAGAAAAACCCTCAAACTCGAAGATAACGATATTCCCTACAATTTCATTCACGGTTACCAGCTGGAGGCTCTCGCAATCTTCGAACCACTAACAATCGAAGAATACGAATCATTATGCATTTCCCTATGCCAAAGGACAGGAGACTTCATCGGAGATATACTGAGCGTTCTATGGGATACACTTCACCTCAGCTTTAAGAAAGGAGATAAAAGACAGAAAACAATACGTGCGATAACTGAAGCTCCTGAGAGCCGCAGAGACATGCACAAAGTTGATCAGTTAGCAAGATCAAGCGTCAGAGGGCTCTTCCTAGGACTATCAAGAAACGAAAGACTAGTATTCGGACACACTCATCGACCTTTCATAGAAGAAGATGTAGCAAATACAGGAAGCTGGGTCGCCGACGCAAAAATCCAAAATACATACTTAAAGATCGAAGATGGAAAGATGGAACTAAAAACTTTCAAAAAACAGAAATAACGTGTGCCAAAAAACAATTACTTAGATATCGAACACTTTCACTTTCCTCTCTCGCCTAATATCCTGATAGACTATCTCTTATGGGGGGATATGTATGGCAGCAACAAGTATACATGAAAAGAGTATCAGAAGAATAGAATGCCTCTCCATGATAGTTACAAAAGACGGGAAAGGCTTCTACTGCAGAAAGTCCGGTGGACCCTGCACGTGTCCAGATTCTTTTAGACGTCATCTGTTAAGAAAATAGTTGACGTAAATTCTGGAGAAACCTTCAAAGATTTTATTTTATTATTTTTATTTTATAATTCAAGCAATTATATCACAAATAACTAAACCAAGAGAACCTTATTCTTTATAGTGTGCGTGCATATATTTTGACATTACTTTATCTAGTACAGAGCTGGATGCGATATGAAGTCAGGATCCAAATATGATGTCGAGTTAATCAGTTTAGAACAGAAAGATGAATTAATGAAGAAATATTCTAAAGATATTCACTATGAAGAGAGAGCTGACATCTACGGGTGTTGCATAAAACTTCTTACTAACCTCAAGTATGTCAAAGAACGATGGGAAGAAAACTTCTACCCCATATCTTATCATATAAGATCTCATGGTCGGCTAGTAGTTATAGAGGAAAAAGACAAACCATTAACAGTCCTTTATGATCCTTTATCAAAAACAGCTTTCTTGATTAACGTGGATTACTACGGTTGGGTCAAATCACTCGCTTTAGCTACTGCAAGCGACATACTTGAAGATGAACATGGTATAAACAGTGTACATGGAGCTTGCATAGATCTAGATGGAAAAGGTATATGTTTAATCGCGCCCTCGGGAACCGGAAAAACAACACACACTTACGGCATGCTTCGTATACCACAAGTCAGAATACTATCTGACGATTGGTTTTTTGTTAGATTACAAGGTCAAAATGCTCTCTCATATGGTTCTGAAAAAAATTTCTATACACCTGCAGATGTAGCTCAAGCATGGAATGAATATAAACAACTAGTTGAAAACGCATACATCGACCCGCAAGGCAGAGCAATACTTAACGTTAGATGGATAATAGGTAAAGGCAGAGTTGTCCCCTTTTCAACAATTAGAAAGGTAATAATTCTCAAACGGGATCCAAAAGACAATCGAATAAGCAGAACAATCGATACGGATGAAGCGCTTGAATTCTTGGAGAAAGAGCGCTTCTGCAATCCTCACCTTTTAGTTAGATCAGATAGAAAAAAGAATCTTAGAAATCAATTCTTCAAGAAATTCCTAGATCGTACAGAAACATACATGGTAAATGCGACTCCACCACCACTAGAAACAAATGATGTGATTAGAGAAATCTGTTTAAAATCCTGATTTATTCCCAATAAAGATCAATAATCTCTACAGTGTACTTGATGATCTTACCGATTACTGAGGAATTAAGAAATCGATATCCCACCCTCCAAACTCTAGTATCATATATTGATGATGTTAAAGTGACAAAGAGTGGAGATGAATTAGAAGTTTTTAGTCAAGAAATCTTTTCAGAAGTCAAGAATAAATATACACTCGGTAATCTGAAGGATGTACCTATTTTTAGATCTTATAGAGATTTTTTCTGGAGTGTAGGAATAGATCCAACCAAAGTAAGACCTGCAGCGGAGGCACTAATAAGAAGAATATTGGCAGGAAAAACTATACCTAGAATAAATAATGTCGTAGATTATTACAATCTTGCTTCTATCAAGACTGAAGTCGCTCTTGCAGCTTTCAACCGAGATAAATTGATAGGTGATTTAATGATGAGACAATCAAAAGTAGGTGAAAAATTTTTGGGAATAAATATGGATGAACCTACAACATTAACTGGGTCGGAAGTTGTAATTGCAGATTCAGAGAAGCTAGTTGCTATTTATCCACATAGAGATGCTGACATTTCAAAAGTCACCAACTCTACAAGAAGTATTCTACTTTTAATTTGTGGAGTTCCAAGAATCGATATAACTAAACTCAATAATGCAAGAGAACACGCTGAAACATATATTACAAAATTCTGTGGGGGAAAAATAGGCAATAAAATGAATGTCTGAATCATAGAAAAAAAAGATTTTTAAAAATAGGTTAGTTATGAAGTAGATTATCTCTTCTTCGTTGTCTTTTTCTTTGTTTTCTTTTTAGTTGTTTTTTTCTTGGGTTTCTTTTTAGCTGGTTTCTTCCTAGTTTTTTTCATGGGTTCTCCACAGCATATCACATCGCATCTTGCACAACCACAGACTTCATCTACGACACATACAACACCACATGCTTCACATTCGTATCTATCACCTTTAGATGTCAATTAAATAACCTCCAGAAATACTCTCGATCTTTTTCTATATTTAAGACATTTTGTATATCCTAATTATCGATCGGCAAAGAAAAAAAATGAGAAATCACATCTCAGAAAGGAAAGAAATATAGCATAAATCAAATTCACTATATTCGGTGTTTATATGGCAATAGTAAAAATTTTGGAACTAGTGGGAAGTTCAAATAATAGCTGGGATGATGCGGTTAAAAATGCATTGACAGAAGCATCGAAAACTGTAGAACACATTGTTGGAATAGATGTTCTAGGATTCAAGGCTGAGGTCGAAGGCAATAAGATTGCAAATTATAAAGCACATGTAAAAGTCGCTTTCTCAGTAGAACGATAAACTCATATTGACAAAATACAATAATGAAAATAACGTTTAATTAATAAAAAGAAACTTCCTTTATCTTTTTTTTAGAAAAAGCATCCTTCACTTAAGTTCTGAAATAATTTGTATATTAAAACAATTGAAATTTAGTATAGCTATTGAATATCAATATTCGTATCCTCAGATTCGAAAGGAGACTACCCTTGCCTAAGAGCAGAGAAATATCAGAAATGGTCGATCAATTAATAGCTGGAGATCGAAAAGCAGCTGCCAAACTCATGACCATAGTCGAAAATGAAGAAACGACTGCAAAATCAATTACAAAAAAACTCAAACCTCACATCGGTCGAGGATATAATATTGGTGTCACTGGACCATTGGGAGCAGGCAAGAGCACCATAATAGATGCTATAGTGAAAAAGTATAGAAATAAAAAACAGAAAGTCGGAGTCGTAGCAGTTGATCCATCAAGTGAGTTTACAGGTGGAGCTTTACTAGGAGATAGAATTAGACAGACAAGTAGTATTGGAGACGAAAAAGTATTCTTTAGAAGTATCTCGACTAGAGGTTGCCTTGGTGGGTTATCAAGATGTGCTAATGATGTTGCAAATATACTCGATGCTTATGGTAGCAATATTATTCTCATCGAGACTACTGGAGCAGGGCAATCTGATATTAATGTAGCAAGAATTGCTCAAACAACTATTCTTGTGCTCACACCAGCTGTCGGTGACGATATACAATTAATGAAAAGTGGTATAATCGAGATCGCCGATATATTCGTCATCAATAAGGCTGATCTCCCTGGATCTGAAATTCTTGAGGCCATGCTTAAAGCTAGTCCACCAAAGAATAGCTGGAATAGACCAGTCATAAAGACCATGGCACGAAAAGGTGAGGGAATTCTAAAATTAATTGATGCGATTGAACAACATCGCAAATATATCAAATCAAAGTGAATAAAAAAAAGTAAGAAAAAGATATTATAACTTCAAGAGCACGCGCTGCATTTCAATTAATCAGTATTACACACAGATGGTCAAATTCTTACGAGGACGTACACTTCCTAAAACATTCTACGATTTCTTTAAGGGTTGAACCAGGAGAAAAGACCTCGTAAACGCCGTGTCTATCTTTTAAATCATTAGCTTCATTCATGGGTATGATCCCTCCACATACAACCGGAACCTCAATTTTTTTCTCTCGCAGTTCTTTCATGAGTTCGGGAATCTTGACGTGATGCATTCCCTCCATAGAGCTAATTCCGATAGCATCAACGTCTTCTTCTTCTGCTGATTTAACAATCTCATCTTGGAATCGTGATGCACCAAGGTATATGACTTCCATTCCAGCATCACGTAAAGCAGCTGCAATGACTTTTAATCCCCTATCATGAACATCGACGCCTACTTTAGATAATAGAATTCTTGTTTTCTTGCTTTTCTTTCTCATTTTCAACATCCTCCTAATCTAGATTTGGCCACTCACCATAGACGTCCCAAAAAACCTGGTACATTTCACCATTTGTAACATTGGCTTTCGCAGCCTTAATTGCATATGGTGTGACATTAACGCCTTTCTGGCATGCTTTTCGAAATTCTCTTAGCGTCTCTTCTACAGCTTTCTGGTTCCGGTTTTTTTTGACTCGCTTAACAGCATCAATCTCGACATCTTCCTGCTCTAATTTAACTCTACATACCTCAAAATCTCCAATCTTACTTCTGAACAGATTAACACCAACGATAGGAATATCTCCACGTTCAATAGCAAGTTGCGTCTGATAACTTGTCTGAGATATTTCTCTCCTAGGTATTCCAGCCTCAGTATAAGCTAGCATTCCACCAGCTTTATCGATTCTATCAAAATAACGCCATATTTCCTCCTCAACTTGGTCTGTCAACCATTCAACATAGTATGATCCACCAAGAGGGTCTATCACGTTTGGAACTCCACTCTCATGATAAATTATATGTTGAGTTCTCAATGCTAACTTAGCTGCCTCTTCAGTCGGAAGTCCCAAAGCTTCATCATATGAATCTGTGTGTAGAGACTGTGTACCTCCCATAATAGCGGCTAATGAGTGAATAGTAGCTCGTACTATGTTATTTAGAGGCTCTTGAGCCGTTAATGCGGAACCTCCTGTTTGAGTATGAAATTTGAAGATAAGTGATCGAGCTTTCTTTGCTCCGTATCTCTCTTTCAGAATTTTGGCCCAGACTCTTCGCATAGCTCTAAACTTTGCAATTTCTTCAAACAAATTGTTGTAAGCATTCATAAAGAAGGATATTTGTGGAGCAATATCATCTATGTGCCATCCTCTGCTTAAGGTTTCATCTATAAAGACTGTGGCATCTGCAAGTGTAAAAACTGCTTCTTGGATAGCGTTTGATCCTGCTTCTCTGATATGGTAACCACTAACATTGATTCCATACCATTTGGGTGTATGTTTCATGCAAAATTCCTGTAAGTCAACCGCAAGTTTTACAGATGGTTTAAGTGGGAGTGGAGGATTTCCGACATGGAATAACCATAAAGGGTCATTTTGAGTGGTGCCTCGAAGGGTTTTCCTTGGGATACCTTGTTTATCAGCCATTGCAATATACATTGCATATGTTGGTAAACCTAAGAAATGAGTAACCACAGATGTTGATAACCGGCCTATTGGGAGGTCTTTAAAAATTCTTTCAAGAGCTTCGATCGATGAGATTGAGGCGCCGCCCTGTCCTACTTCCCCTCTCATTCTTGGATCATCTGCATCATAACCATAAATTGTTGGAGAATCTAGAGCTAAATTTAGACCAGTCTCTCCTTCCTTTACTAGAAATTTGAAACGCTCATTGGCGTCTTCACCTGTTCCAAAACCGCTTAGAAGCCTGACCGTCCAAGGTCTTCCTCGATACATTGTAGGGTAAACCCCACGTGTGAATGGATAGATGCCAGGAAAACCAAGTTTCTTCAGATAATCGAAATCTTCTATATCAGTTGGATCGTAAATCGATTTGAGAGGAATTTTTGAGGGAGTTGTTTTTGGAGCTTTATCCTTTATTTTTGTGTCTCTGATCCATTTGTCATAGGTTTTTTTCCATTTTTTGCGAGCTTGTTTAATTTCGGTGCTTTTATTTCTCTTTGGCAATGTTGTTTTTCAACCTCGTCATAAGCTCTTAATGAATTTATGATTCCAATTCTCGTTAAAGATATAGTTAACTCATACTTCATATTTCATCTCTGAACAGATGAGGATCGATGAATAGCCAATCATGTTGAGTTGAAATGAAGCTGTGTTCAGACAATCTCAATATTGCTAACTTAAGGAGTAAACTGAGCATTTGAGCAAGATGAAAAAACCTATTGTTGTTTTGGAAAATGTGCATCTAGAGCGTGAAGAAGACAAGATCCTCAGAAATATAAATTGGACAGTCTTCCCTGGAGAACATTGGGCTATTATCGGTCAAAATGCAGCTGGAAAGACTCTTTTACTTAAAATAATCGCAACTTATCTCTGGCCGACAAGAGGAAGTGTTGAAGTTCTTGGAGAAGAATTTGGATCGATAGAGTTGCATAAACTTCGTCAAAAGATAAGTTGGATAAGCTCGGCTCTCGAACAAGAGCTACCACAGAATCAATCGGTGATAGAGGTAGTCCTTTCAGGATATTTTTCAACTCTTCGTTTATTCGATAAGCCCACAGAAAAGATCGTTCAACGTGCAAGAAAATTTCTACAGATTATGGGTTTGAATTCACATGAGAAGCAAATATTTGAAACATTATCCGTCGGAGAGAAAAAAAAGAGTCTAATTGCCCGTGCAATGATTAGAAAACCAAGACTACTGATCTTAGATGAAGTATGTGCTGGTCTCGATCCTATAGCTAGAAGAAAATTCATCAATTCACTTAGACGATTGATTCACAAAGAATCGAACATTACCATCCTCTATGTAACTCATCATCTGGAAGAAATCTTTTCAGAAATAACACATGTACTCGCTTTAAAGAATGGAAAAATTGCTTTCTCAGGGAAAAAGCAAGACCAATTAAATCAGAAAAATATGAATTTCTTATTTGGAAAAAAAGCAAAGTTAAGGAAGAAAAATCAAACGTATTATCTTGATATTTTCTAAAGATATGACTAATACACGCTGAATGTAAACTAACCAGTAACTTAACTCCTATCAAAGTATATTGATTTACCTTTCGCTGAGATCGGTATTCCCATTACTATACTAGATTTCTCAGTTAAACCTAATCGTAAAGCAGCTGTACCAATTCTATACATGATTCTATTATCGGTATTATGATCCATGGCGGTTTTTGATGCTGATCCCAATGCTATACCCATATCCAATATCTTGAAGATGCAATTGGGTCCAGTAAAATCTGCACCTTTAGATCTTGAAAGTTCATTGAATTCCTTACAGGTTTTAAACCCACATCCACCACAATCTAGCCCAAAATTTTTTGTTCCTTCAACACCTACTAATATGATAGCTTCTGAATCCCTCACATTTTTTCCATCTCGTAAAAACCCTTTCGAGTTCCTTTCTTCTCCAATTTTATCCATCTCGGAAGCTATCTTGTCTTTGTCTTCGCCAAAGATCAGAAGTGTCTCAACATCATCTTTACCACCCGATTTTGGAGCTGTTCTAGACGATATCATCATCAATTTAGCTACATTGAGCAAACCTTCATTTTCAGATAGATTACTTTTGATAATAGGCAAACTAACCACCATCAGAAATGACATTAACAGAGACTATTAAACTAACTTAAACAATGTCATATCCAAGAATCTATAAGTTAATGCTTCACAATGATTAATTGATCATGATAATTAGATATCTACTAGTACCGTATTAATAATCAAATCTTATCTCATCATTTGTTAGTGTGAACACAATTATGACCATTTATGTAACCAAGGCTAACGGAACTAGAGAGCCGTTTAATAAAGCAAAACTAGTTCGAACCTGTCTTAGGATGGGCGCTACAGAAGAGATAGCTCATCACATCGGTAAAAGCATCGAAGCAAGATTATTTGATGGAATAGAGACAAAGAAAATTCTCAGCATGATTTTTACTTCAATGAGAAAGCACAAACCAATTCTAAAACACATGATCGACCTTCGTAAATCATTGAGCTTGCTAAGATCAAAACCTGATTTCGAACTGTTTATTCAATTATTATTGAAGGAATATGGATATGATGTTATTCCCAACCTGATAATAAAAGGAAAATGTGTGGAACATGAAGTGGACGCCTTAGCAAGTAAAGAAGGAAAAACAATAATTGTAGAAGTGAAACACCATTTCGATTATCACATCCCAACAGGTTTAGATGAAGCTAGAATAGCAAGAGCAGTCTTTGAAGATGCTACTGAAGGACATGAGATTGGATCTAATGATATGAAAATAGATGAAGTGATGATTGTTTCAAACACTAAATTGTCTGGGCACGCAGAGAGATATGTTAACTGTAGAAATATCAAACATGTCGGGTGGAGTCATCCTCCTAAATCTGACCTTCAAAACTTGATTGAAGATAAAAAACTATATCCGATTACTATTTTGAGAGGTTTAAGATCTCCAATAGCAAATAAGCTTGTATCTGCTGGAATAGTGATGATAAAGCAACTTACTGAAATAGATCCCAAAGAATTAAGAATAAAATCACGAATTTCAAAAAATGATTCTGAATCCATTATCAATAAAGCAAAAATCATATTCTTTGATAATGACTAAAATAACAAGATATTACTGCATAATTCATAGTAATTATTCGAATTATTATAGCGCGCACTATCACAATACTAAATGGGAATATTAAGAAAATATTCAATAATTCATAACCTTTTACTAAGTTGGTATACATAAAAATGACTAACTCCAACCTAGAGATACAAGTCAAAGCTCTACCCCCAAAGACCGGGGTCTATATCCTAAAGGCAGATGACGTTCTCTATGTTGGTAAAGCATCGAATATCAGGAATAGGGTGAAGAATCATCTTCTAGCTGCGAAATCAAATCCTCGTGAAGCTATAATTATTGACAATACCAAGAAAATTGATTATATCATTACAAATACAGATGTTGAAGCACTTGTAGAAGAAAACATTCTAATCAAACAATATAAACCCAAGTTTAACATTCAACTCAGTGACGATAAGACATATCCTTACCT
>SMYQ01000064.1 GCA_007050885.1 Candidatus Bathyarchaeota archaeon | reverse complement strand
ATGTCAAATGAAATTTCTGTATTGAGCTTCAATCGTTAGTCACAGAAGAATTTAATTAAAGATTAGGTAAAACGCACAACAATATAGAGTTCACATTATATTCTAAAGTTGACTTTGCTCAAGAAATTTTTTCAGTTCAATTACTGCATGAACTGCAATAGAATCAGGTGAGAAATCGATAGGGGCTATGCGCCTATTATCTGCTTTTACGATTGAACCATCTAAAGGTGCAGAGCTAATGAGCTCTATTCCCATATCATCAAAGTTGGTTTGAATATAATCCTTATCGCTTGGATTGTTAATTTTGTTTCCGAATCCTAGTATATACTTAATTTTTAGGTCTGATGCCAGTTTTGATATTTTCTTTGCTGTCTCTATTGACTGGGCTCCTGGTTCGACAACGCATATCAAAACGTCGAATCCTTTTACAGTTGCTCTTCCAAGATGTTCCAATCCAGCTTCCATGTCAGCTATAACTAAATCCTTGCGTTGGAGTGTTATATGTCGAAGCAATGCACTGACTAATGAATTTGCATTGCACATACATCCTGAACCTCCTGATCTGACAGTTCCCATTATAAGAAGAATTACGTTATCTGGTCCAATAATGCCAAATTTTTCTGCAATATCATTTACGGATGGATTTAGATTGATTATTGGTCCTGATCCTACTCTTTCTTCAATCAAATTTTTATTTTCGCTAATTGGAATAACGCTGGAGGTTTTATTGGAAGGTATTCCTAAAGCGTATGCAAGATTCATCGCTGGATCAGCATCGACAGCTATTACTTTGTAACCGTCACGTGCTAGTAAACGAGAAAGAGTGCCTGCAACGAATGTCTTGCCGACTCCTCCTTTTCCAGCAATTGCAATTTTCATTATTAACTCATCGAGATGGACTTTTAGTGTTTATATCTCATTATTCCCTTGCTCAGTTTTTATCTGTTGACCACTTATCTTTAAGATATCCAGCTATTCCTGAGGAGTCCAAAGGTCCAACAAGGACATCCCATCCAGTTGCTTCTTCAATTTCTCCACTTATTCTCGATGCTCTTCCAGGTATTACCAACTTTTTATGTTTGACTTTTTCAGAAATTCCTGTGTTGTCTATTGCTTCCTTAACCTTGTCGGCTGTCAATTTTCGTCCGGCGACAGAGCTTTCAACTGAATTTCCTTCACTATCAATCACTATTAAATGGGAATCGATTTTTTCTATGTCGGATGCTACTGTGTAATATGTAAGCGCGAAATTAGTTGTCATCAGGACTGGCGAATTTTCATCGGGGTTTCCAAAACTTTTCAGACCAGCTTCAACGGCCACTGGTTTCCTAGGATCAGTATATAGGTTATCGCGGAGAATAAGAGTTGGTAATAATACCCAGCCATCAAGACTATGCATTATCAGGATATCTGCATATCTTGTAATCAGCATTGACGCAAGACAAGTTTCTTTCCATTTCATTGTTTCTTCAGACTCGCCATTTGTGGTCCATACAGATATTGGAGCTCCTAATAATGGGAAACCTGATAGTTCATCATTTTCCTTGCAGGAAAGTCGTCGAAGCATTGTAAAGTTATCTATTGTTTTATGCAACACTTTACCAGAAATTGTTCCAGGATCAAGGACAAGATCTTCCACACCATATTCTATTAACGTTTTAGTAAGTGAACGAAGAAGTCTAAGATTATTTGGAGCACATACGGTCAAAGGAGAATCATAATCAAGCGCGAGATCAGCCATCTTTAACCAATTTTCATTTGTCGCCGTATAAATCAAAGGTCTCCTACCGATAGCTTTCTCTAGACCTGCCTTTACGACCTCTGGATTGTGAGAACATAGTATTAGAGGCGTGTTTGTATTTTCAGTAACATTACTGATTGTTTCAGCAAATTTGTCTGGTTGATCTGTAACAGATCTTACTGCTATCAGATCAAGTTTCAGTTTTCGTCCAATGTAATTGTAAGTAAAATCTTGTATCAATTTAGATCTTTGAATCAAATCTTGTTTTTCCATATCATCTGTGACATCGATGGCTATTGCTGTTGGATTATAATATGTGAACTCATGGCGGTACATCACAAATTCTCCGCCAATATTCAATGTTGATCTATCACTGCCAATCTTGACTGTCTTAACCGGAGGCTTTAGCAAATCCCAGAGTGTCTGAAAGTTGTTCTTGTATTTCTCTTCTAATAATGGAGAACATTTTTCAAGTTCTAGTTCGCGATTGACTACCTTTGTTGAGAAGGCCATACAATTTTCTTCGCCGCATAACTTACAGTTAGTTCTTGGAAGAAGATTGTAGATGTCGAGTGGACTTATCTCCTTGATTCCGGCCTTTTTTTTCTCGTTTTTCGACATAATGAATTTCTACCTTACTAGAATTTATTGGGTGTTAATTGAAATCCAGTTTCCATAATTATCAGTGTCAGAAGTTTCAATTGTGTTTGTCAAGTTTTCTATAGTTTCTCTTACTGTTTTAACTGCGGAAGGGTGCATCATCATAAAATAATTTACACCTGCAAGCATAAGAGTAAGTGCTGTAACCGTTTCCCAAATTGGACCTCGTAACTCTCTTGGCCCCCACTCTTCAGGCATTTTCATCCAAGCTTCTCTTGCAGCCCATGCATTGGTCGTACCGGAAGAGAGAGGATTTTGTAATTGGTCATCACCCATAAGACCTGCTATTCGAGCGCGTTCCATTACAGTAAATGCATAATCTAATCCATATCCCAATGCGGCAGTTGTTGTGTCAATTACAATTCTGTCTCTCGGCAGTAATGCAAAAAGTTTGCGATTAAGTTCTTTAGCATCTTCAAGATTCATTGATGTGAATGCGATGACTATGTGACCATATTTTTTTACAATCTCTGCAGTCTTCTCAACATTCATGTCTAATGTAACAGAATTAATGAGTATTCTCTCTCCTTGAGCGACTTCTGCAACTTTTTCAAACACTTTTAGATCTTTTTCTGCAGCCCCGCAACCCCCAACAGCTAAAGGGACATCTACGGCCTGCAAAACGTCTTCAACTGTTTTTGCTGCTTGTTGCGGTGTTGTGTCTTTAATTAAAGGATCAGTACTAACAAGGTGTAGATTGACCATTTGAGCTCCAAACTTGTCGACAGATAATTTGGCCCAAGCAGAGGGATCCTCAAGAACATCACTTAGTTCAGTTTTTACTGGTTTGGCCAAAGGTATTTTCATGTCGAATACATCGAATGAGATTACCGGAGGATTGGGCATTTTAGATTCGAAACGATAGAAAGGTAGAGTCTTTTCTCCTCCGATTTTTAGTGATGTTGATCTTGTTCCACCTTGACTTTTAGTCGCTCCAAGAGTTACTTCTAGAACTTGAGCTGGATAATTCAGTATTGGGGTTTTGAACTCAGTTTCAAGGATTTTAGTAGGTTTAGATGGAGTTTTGGTTGGGATCTTTACCGTTGTAGCTCCAGGTTGAATCCAGAGCTCTAGTTCACCAATTTCCAACTCTACATCAGTAAGTTCAAGTTCTTGAAACTTACTTAACGACTCTAAAAGATCAGAACCTAGTTCTAACTTCAGTTTGTTTTCTTTCTTAGTTTCAGTCATGTTCTAGATCATCTGCCTTTTTTCGGAGCTTTGATTATGACCTTTTTTGCTTGTATCTTCGCACCCTTCAAAATGATCTTGAATCCGCCACCAGTTGTAGGAATGCCTAAACCAGGCATAGGTGCTTCTATCGATAATTCTTCTCCTGGCGGTATCTCTATCTCAGAGGGGGCTTCTTTCCAGCGTCCAACAACTGGATGTTGGTTTGACTTTAAAAATTCTTTAAGTTCATCAAGGTTTTTTACATCATCTTCGGTTGGTAATTTATTGATTATTTCGCTTGGAATGAAATCTTTCAACCGCTCCTTTACCGACTTCGGTATCCATACCACTCTATCCCATCCACCATCAACCTGCAAAAATTTAGGAGAACGCATATACTCAATGGAAAGACCGTGAAAACCATCTACCTGTCTTCCCCCGGCTGCAGAATCAGCCATAGTAGAGAATGGTAGTCCATTGACAGTTCTTTCCTTAAAGTCTCTATGGACGATTCCAAGACCATCAGCTTCTGGAACATAGAATGCTATTGCTTCAAAGCATCCGCATGAGGTGTGAGGATATCCAAAAGCAGTATACAGCCATACCTTATTTATTTCACCTAAAGATTTTTTCTTAGCATTCTCATTAATTCCGGAATATTCTCCTTTGACTGGATCTATACATTCTCCTTTTTCGATCTTGTAAATTGGTCCTTTGGGATCAATCTTTGATGCAGCCCTACCATCAAACCAGCTAATTGCTCCACAATTAGCATATCTTTGAGGTGTTATCGTACAAACGTGTGTTGGAGCAAATGATTGGCATAGATCACAACCATAGAATTCGGTTACATCGTTGTCAGTAAGTTTTCTTGCTCTTGCATCTCTGGCCTCGTATATTTTTACTGCATCTTCCCAGATTTCAGCCACTTTATTTTTATCAGTGAGAAAAGTTATTTGCATTGAGTCTATGAAAGGTAATTCGTTCTTGAAAAGGCGTAGTAGAACTTTTCCAATTATTTCAAATGATTCAAGACCTTTTTTTACTGATTTTTTGCTTACTCTACACCATATGTCGTATCGCTGATTTAGATGCATAAAGCCCTCTATGTAATTTGTATATTCGTGAATTCGTCGTTCAATTACTCCCTCCAATTCTTCTTCTAATTGTTTTCCAGCGACTTCTATCAAGATACCAAATGGAATGCTGCTTCCTTCTTCTATCTCTAAAATGTCAGGGCCGACAATTTTAATTTCTTGATCTTTGATTTCATTATTATTCTTGACACGTACTAGTTCGAATTTTTTTTCTACATTTGGTCCTCCGAGTTCAGCATGTAAATCTGATTTTCTAATTCGCTCTCCTTCATATACAACTCCGACTTCAACGGGTATGTCTTCAAACATTGACATGTCACATTTCTCCCATTTTTTCTAGTAAGTTTACGAAAAATTCCTTTAATTCTGATGGTGATACATTTTGGATAGACCATGAAGCATTTGGTTGATATTGTCCGTCAAGACTTATTGTCTTTAACTTTGAAGACATATGTTTTAAGCCAGAAAATACCAACCATTCCATGTAATATGGAAATCCTGCAAAAAGAACTAGATCATAAGCTCCTGTTCCATCTAGACCTCTCCATTCAGTGTCTCTAAGTCTATTCGCAATATCCATCAATGGCATTGATGAAGCGTTTTGGAATCCTCTGTTTGTTAATTCCTTGATTGTATGTGCCGTGGCCACTACTGGGATCGTTCTTCCACGAGCTAGCTCGATCAAATAGTCTATGAATTTTCTGCTTCCAAGATCTATTTCGGCGGCTTTATGACCTATGATAAGTAAAGGATTTTTTGAGTTATTCAATAATGAAATTAGGGTTTCAGATCTATGAAGGGGTAATCCTCTCTTAGGTCCTGGTACTTCTGCTTTTTGCCAGGGAGTAGTGCTCACTTATTTTTCCTTCTTTCTGATCATTCTTGGGAGTATAGTTGGATCGGGTATATTCTTCTCTTTCCATTCTTTTTGATCTAGAATCCTGATAATTTCATCTTTCATGGTGATGGGTACATCTGATAGACGCCTTACATACAAATGAATATCGTCAGGCATTCTGCCATAGTATTTTTTGTGTAGATCAATGTAGTGATTGAGTTTCATTGCTCTGCCTCTTGTTGTGTCGTTTGGTCTCATACAAAGTTTCGCCATCATCACCATTGCTTCTTCTTTGGTTTCCGCAGCATAAAACAGATGTTCTGGTGAAGGGCCAACATAGTCACGCTCCCCAGTTCGAGCATCATATACCTCCCAGTCGCTGTCTCGATCTTTTCTTCCAAGTAGCATGCGTCTATATTTCGAGCCATGTGGTCCAACAATAACAGGGATGCCTAATCGCCAGAATCCACTAGCAATCGATGCGGCTTTCTGTGACATTGCTCCCCAAGATATTCCTACAGCACCAACTCTATTTAGAATATAATCGGCGATTTCTTCGTAGTTTGCATTTAGGTTTCTTTTTGCAAAGATGCTAGCAATCTTTATTGCTGCTCCAGCAATATGTGAATTCGAGACGCATGATCCAACGTTAAGAACACATCCGGCATCAAAATCTCCAGGGAAGGATTCGTACAGTGTTTTACCGTCTTCATTTTTATGCATGCCCGCGGACATAGCAGCGCATCCAGAAGTTAATATGATGTAACGTCGTTTTGCGAATTCTTCAATCATTTCAGCGACTTCTTCGCCACCTTGAGGATAATTTGCGCATCCAACATGAGCAATGACTCCTGGTATCTCACCAAGGACAATCGGGCCTCCAACTTTCCTTATTTCAACATCTTGAATTGCTCCCCGACCTGAACGTGTCTTGAATATTTCATTTTTGATTTTTTGATCGGCAGCCTTTACAATAAAGCTGTGAACGTCCAAATGATTAGGACAAGCTTCTTCACATCGACCGCAACCAACACAAACATCGTACAAATCATTTAGTAAGCTCAAATCTCCTCCAGCTGCAGCGTCAATAGCCTCTGGAATAAGCATATCGTTGGGACAAGATCTTCTACATTCACTACATTTGGTGCAACGTTTTGCTTCTAGAATTAACTCATCTAATTCAGGAAGATTTTTGAATTTCTTTCTTTTTGGGGCAATACCTAATGAAGTCCTTACTGCGACTTCCCCAACTTTATCTGGATCAAGAATCAATACGCCAAGCGTTTTACCTTGAATCAAGTCCGCTACAATCTCATCTGTGGGATCTTTTGTTCTATCTTTGAGTCCAAGACAATTCTTTGAGCTTGATGCTATGACTGGTGCTTTGATCTTCTTAGCCTCTTCAAATGCATCAGCTCTAATACATTGCTCATCTACTACTATCACATCTGGTATCCCGCTTCGGATGAATCGCAGTTGCCATGAAATTGGTCCAACTATCTTGGCTTTAGGATCGTATCTAGTTATGTCATGGGCAGTACAGCAGAGTCCACACACCTCTAATTGGCCAGCCAGGTCTTTCTCAGTCATGTAGTCCATAATTCCAATTGCAGGTGGAACGTTGTGGCCAACTACCATTATTACGGGTTTTGATGAGTCTACAACTCCCAATCCTGTGTCAACAAGGGCTGCTTCAGGGTCACTCTTCGGGAAACCAAATGTTGAGATTTGTGCCAGATCAGCAATTTCTAATGCGATATGATCCATTGTTCCTGCATGGAATACTTTGGATTCGAAATCTATGTTGCTTCCTTCTTGACCAGTGTGTGTTGATGATAGTAGTTGAGTTATTTCACTTTCTACATAATCTAGTATTTCTTCGATATCGCCTAGATGTCTAGGTTTGATTCCAGTGACAAGTTGAGTAACAGGTGCGAGAATATCGACATTAGTTCCGACATTTAGAGTACTTTTTCGTCCAAATTTCTTAATTAGATCTTCTACTAAATGGCGTCCATGTGCGGTATGAGTTGCGGCACCGATACAGCAAGCAATAAGGACAATTCTTGATTGTTGGGCCTCCATATTTAGACCACACGCGCCTCTCTTACCATCTGATAGGTCACATTTTCCGAATGTGCATAAACAGCATAAATCACAAAATGGCATGTAGAAAGGCTTGTAACGTTCTAAGAGCTTCATATCCCACTCCCTTAGATCCGTAGATGAAGGGAAGGGAGTTGGTCCAAGTTGTTGGTCAGCTGTTTTTTCGGAAACTCCACCTACTGATAATTTGATATCCTTCATAAGGCCGAAGCTGGTCTTCATTTCCTTTATATCAAGTTCAATATTTCTTTTTTTCAATTGGGTATTTCACACCCAAGAAACGTTAGGTCAGTATATTTATTCTATTGTGCTTAAAAATCCTTGTATGTGACGATTTTCGAACCTACCTACCTACCTAATTAAATTTGGTGGACGTTAATACAGCTGCAAATGAATTTCTAAGAGATCACAAGATATTCTCTAACATTTTTTTAATAGAGATATATGAAGGTGAATCGGATGGTAAATCAAGTAATGATTTACCGTCGATAACATATGATTCTATATTTTTGTCATGTTCTATGTTCCCTAAATATTGAAAACCAGTATCTTCTGCCTTACTCTTCAGATTTTCAGGAAAATTATATCCACCTACTAGATAGAGGTGTTCAAATTTGATTTTAACCTCTTGCATTATTCGTTGAGCTCTTATCACATGATCAAAAGCTTTCTTTGAAGGATTTAGAATCTCAAAAATATATTCTACCTCTGACGATATTCTTCTGTTTAAATGCTCTAAGCCAGCAGGGGAATCTATCAAAACATTCTGATAGTTTTTAGATAATGTCAAAAGTATTTTTTTTAAGAGATCATTTGGTAGACAGTAGCAGCCCTCCTTCCATTTTGTTCCAATAGCTATTAGATCGAAGAAATCAGTTTCATGAAGATTCTCGATAATTCGAGGTTCAAGTCTCTCTAATGGTGATGTGCCTGAAACGCTACCACCTTTTTCTTTAAACTCATATAGGATTTCAGAAATCGTTTTTTTAAGTTCTACTCCTACCATTTCACTTAGGTTTTGATCAGGGTCGGCATCAACAAGAAGAAGGGGTGTATTGTTTTTTTCAATAAAGTATTTAGTCAGTAATGCAATGAAACTTGTTTTACCTGATCCACCTCTACCAATTGTGACAATTCTTCTCATAGCGAGACACATATCTCCATCTTGAAAATTGTTTGATGTAATCTCCTTTATTTATACAAATGAGGTCTAATTGTTATTACCTATATTTGTAATAATCATATTGCGTGTTATTATTTTTGGCAGGATGATATATATTCTGCAATAAGATCTGATATCGAAATACTAGTTGTCAATTGTAAACCTCTCCAACCTGGTTGAGAATTTATTTCTAAAACTATAGGTGGATCTCCTTCTATTAGATCAACACCTGCAATTTCACAACCAATCGATTTAGCAGCTTTTATTGCTACCTGTTCTAGATCACCAGATATTTCAATGTGAATTGGTTTTGCACCCTTGCTTACATTAGTCTTCCAAGATTTGCCTTTTCTTCTCATGGTAGCTGCTACTTTATTTCCTATTACAAACGCTCGAATATCTGAGGTTCCATGTTCTATATACTCCTGAACATAGAGGATTTGCTTGTTGAATCTTAAAGTTCTAAATACCCTTTCTGCTACATCAGTGTCAGATATTCTTGCCGCACCTATTCCTCTAGATCCAAAGATTGGTTTGACTATGACATCTGATCCAAACTGTGTAAATGCAGTCATGGCTTCTCTAACGTTTTCAGTTACTATTGTTTGAGGAACTCGAATCCCATATTCAGACATTATCGCTAATGTATTGTATTTATCAGCAGCCTTCTCTATGGCCGATGGATTATTGATCACTTTCAAATGTGATCTTGATAATCTCTGTAAAAGATTTAATCGGAATATTATTTGCTCTAGGGAACCTCTTCCTATTGGTCTAACTAATAATGTATCAAGGTTGTTCAAATCTAAATTTTGAAAACTTGCAGATGGGCTCAGACCTACGCGTGCAACAAGATCCTCGAAAGTGAAACAATATGTTTCAAACCCTTTTTTCTTGAAAGATTCTTTAAGCTTATTAGAGCACCAAGCGTTTTCGTTTCGAGTAAGTAACCCAACTTTCATTAATGTAGACCATGATCTTCTTCATCAACACTCCTATAAGTCTAATCTGCAATCATCTGAAAAACCAGTAAGTTAGACTATTCATTGCAATATTCAAGCAAGGTTGAACGACTCAAATTGAAGAAATACCAAACCATTGCTCCAAGTTCAAGATATTGGAAGCCAAATATAGATTATAAAATAGCTCTACAGAAACTCCTCAAGGATCGAATACATGATAATGATGTTATTGTGATCTCAGAGAAAGCCATTGCAACAGCTTCTGGCAGAATATGTGACGAATCTAAGTACAAACCTTCTTTATTAGCCAAATTCTTAGCAATTTTTTGGATGCGCATAGTGTGGGGACATATTCTAGCACCATTTTCAAGGATGAGTAAAGACAACATTAGTAGATTACAACAGTATCCATTCAAGGAGGGATCCTCGCATAAGCAAGTGACTTTACATTATGCAGGGTTTCTTCAATCACTCCGCCATGGTTCTGAGGGCGGAATTGATGTTACTAACTTGCCTTATTCATATTCTTGTATTCCATTTGTAGATCCGGAAATAATAGCATCGGAGATACGTCAATATATTGAAGAAATTTTAGATAGAAATGTTGATGTGATGATATCGGATTCAGATAAGACGTATAGTTTTTTTAGTTTTCATTTATCGCCAAGAAAAAGTTGTTTAAAAGGCGTTCATTGCTTTGGAGTAATAGCGTTTATCTTAGGGCGTTTCTTCAAGTTAAGACCACGTTCAACTCCAATAGCTTTTACAAGAAAAGATAAGAATCCTGAAGAAGCTCTTCGCATAGCGGCTTTATCTAATAGAGCTCGCGGTGATGGTGCAGGTCGAACGATTTGGGACGTTGCTGAACGTTTCAAAGTTGATATAACAGGAGTAACTTGGAACATGTTAGAGAGTATACCGCACTATCCCGTTGTTATAATGCGAATTAGTACACATGCATAATGAGATAATTAGGGCCTGTACCCATTCAGTGTGGCAATAGTTAATGATGAGCAAGTAAGATCGGCTGTTGTACCAGGATTCAATCTATGATCTCGCGTTCTAAGTCTGATGTCTAAAGCTGCAAGTTTTTCCCTTCCCAATTCAGAAGTCATTCCACCAACTTCTAATGCTTTGGATGCAGCTGTTGATATCTCTTGGGCTCTTACTAAATCAGTCTTTCTGGCAATTAGTGTATCGGGAAACATTGACAATATTTTAAGAAATGTATGTACTATGGCAGTATTACAGTCATGATATTTTTCTATTTGACTGAGAAAATATGGATAGCCTATTTGAAAAGTTATTTTAAAATCATTCACCCATTCTGATGAAATCGTATCATACTCTGAAGATATCTGAAATATCTCAAAAAGTGAAATTGATGAATTTAATATCTCCTGACGAGAATTTTTTTTTGTTACATCAAACCTATCTGACGATCCTAAACCTCCAGCATCAGATAATTTGATGGCATCATAGACATATACTGCATCCTCAGGTGTTGTTGAATGGGTTATTTTAATCAATGAATTCCTTAAATTTTTCATATTGTTAGATTTTTTTACCCAAGTTAAACCTGCGGCGGCAGAAATTGGAACCAAAAGGAGTATGGAGCCAAGAATAGTGTTTCCGCCATGCTGCCATTGCATCATAGAAGATGTGGCCTCGTAAATGATTCTGCCAATTTCAATTTGTTCATAATCTATATCCCCCAATGCTACTCGGATACCTTGTTTGGTTGCTTCTCTTATAGCCTGACCTACAGCTATCGAGGAGGCTAGAAAATGTTCATATTTTGTGTCTTCAAAATCTGCTATTCGATGCACATTTCCAGGTTTTGGGTATGAACTTGATTCCAAGAGCAATGCAAGTTGCGAACAGCCAGAGACATATTCTACAATGTTCTTAGAGTTAATATCCATGATTTATCTTGATCAGCATATGTTATCCTTTAGTTTTGTCAATATAATCCTTGACATAATCTCATTAGAATTGTAGGTTCAAAATAAGGATTTTAAAATAAACATGTGATAAATGCGTGTATGTTAAAAGAAACGAACTTTTAATTCTTTTAATTTACTAGTTTATGTTTACAGTTTAGTAGTATTGTTCCATAATTCTGAGCATTCATTTTTATGTAAAGACTTGTCGAAAGACAAGTAATCGGGCATAACTAAAAAATGCATGGACGTGAGTACTATCACTCGTAATGATTTTAGAGATAGAGATTTCATAGAAACAAATGACAGCCTATTTTTTACTGTCGTAGGTTATGTTCATCCAAATGAAAAAATCCTTGCATATCTGAAATATTACCCCGGTTCTGACGGAAAATGGACTCGCTCAGGCACTAGTTATGAGAGAGCTATAAAATTTTATGATATCCCACATCTTAAAGAAACATTAAAGATACTCCAAAGAAATTGGCCAAAATATTTGCACAAAGATGAATTACTAAACATCTCTTTTAGTGCTGTTCCAAAAGAATTGATCCTAATTCATCATAAGCCTGAAAAGAAATTAGATGAATTGATTAATTCTTCAGATTTGGATCTCCTCCAAAGAAAGACAATTGATATTGCCACAATTCTATCTGAAGAAAGTGGTGTAAATTTTCAAAATTTTGGGATATCTGGTTCAATACTAATTGGTCTACATCAAATAAGCTTCTCAGATATTGATCTCATTATTTATGGGAAGAAAAATGGTTGGAAAGTGAGAGAAGCACTTTTAAGCCTTATTCGTTTAGGGGGGTCTAAAATTGAGGCTTTTCCCAAAGATGAAGTACCGACTCCTTCCAGACAAAAAAGACTTAGTTTAATGAATGATATGCAGCTCAGACTATTTTATGATCGAAAATGGAATCGTGGAGTAATAGATGGAACTCCTTTCTCAGTAAATCCAGTTTTTGCATCTAATGATATTCAAGAGATATATGGAAAATATAGGTGTGAATCTCTTGGGATAGTAGAAGGTGAAGCAACAGTGACTGATGCTTCAGAGAGCATATTTGTTCCTGCAAAATATCTCATAGCAGATGTGAAAATCGATAAGAATGGGCAGTTTAATGATGTAAAAGAGGTCATCAGTTATGATAGAGATTATGGTGACATAGCCTTTGATGGGGAAAAAATTCTAATTCGTGGTAAATTAGAAAGCGTTGAAAATCTACATGATGGAACTATATGTCATAGGATAGTGATAGGATCATTTGAAGGAGAAGGAACTGACTACATCAAAATCGCTACCTAAATAAAAAAACATGTTTTATTGACACACATTAGTAACAGCTTTAAGGAAGTATGCTTTTCACTGCAGCGATATATGAACAGACTATCAATCAATAATTTATGACTATAAGATAAACGTGAAAAATGATGAATAGAATTCTGGGACTACAAGCAAATCCTACGTTTTCGAAATTGCTGAGTTTGATCTCTACATGTATGATTTACGGTAGTCTTATAGCGCCAAATGTTGTGGCATTCTTGGCCGGATGGGTTTTTCTTTTCACAAAGAAGAATAGGTAATAGTCACTCATTTTTAACATCCATGTTGCTGATTCTTAATGCTAGAACAAACTAGCGCAGCACAATTATGAACCTGTCAGAAAGTTGTTAATAACCTAAAGTGGAACATATGTTAGTGTAGAGCTCTTACAAGTGATGCTTCATGATGACCTCTGATGAGGATAAACCATACAAAAATATGTGGGTTCTCA
Source organism: Candidatus Bathyarchaeota archaeon (assembly GCA_007050885.1). Next base: position 1,905 of record SMYQ01000064.1, on the reverse strand, counting down.
AAACTGACAATATGATTCCAAATTTGACATGGTATTGGTGGTGGTGGCTATTTTTTGTTAGGGATCCAGATAAACCTACTAAAACCAAACAATTGATGATCCTATGGTCAACTAAGTATACGAAGGACATCAAGATAATGGATAGGCAATGGTCTGTAAAACAATTGCCTACGTGGGAAGGTCAAATGTTGAAATTTAATGGTATGACCGCTGCTTGGTGGTATGACAATCAAAAGATGTATGATCCCTTGCTGCTGGAGGAGATGAATTTTCAGGTAAGTCATGAAGGTAATACTGGAGAACTTCAACCTATCAAAGAAGACACAGATTATCGTTTCTATGGGAACCCAGATAAGTACATAGTAAACCTCAAAGATCACAAGAATGATTTCCATTTCGAGATGACACCCTGGAACAATTATCTACAGGAACATAGGTTCAGGGAGAGCACTTACACAAAGAAATACAGTCATAATATCCTGCAAATCTATGGTATGAAAATGAAAGGGGAAATTCATGGAACTAAGGTTGAAGGCTCAGCCTATCATCAGAGAGTCACAGTAAACGCTCCAGGTGCTCCTTGGTATTGGGGAATTGTACAATGGGCCAATGGAAGTTTTACTAGCTACTCCAATCCCTTCATAGGTCCACAGATATTCAGGACCAAGGAAAACCCTACATCATTATTGGATTGGGGCGATATCAGTCTGTATAAAAACATCCGTTTCTACAATAAGGAAACGGATACCGAATATCAATTTAAATCTAAAAAAGTCAAAATAAAACACATGGTAGAGAATGGGCTTCCAATATTTGATGTAAAAGGTAGAGATGAAGAAAAGGAGATCCATTTTCGACTGAAAGCCTACGCTAGAGCTTATTGGAGGTTCCAGCAGCCTAAGCGGTGGGGAATGAAATCAATTCTTTATTACAACGAATATCCGGCAGAAGTTGTAGATTTTTCCTTTAAGACACATGATGGATCCTTGAAAGTTGAAAAGAGTGATCTTGGAGAGGGTGTTAGTAACTTTGAACACACTTGGGGAAAACTCATATGATTTATAATATTCCAATTTAATAGACTAAACTTGTAGAGTAGATTAAAAAAAAGAATAGAAATGTTGATAGTGTGAGTGCACGTTTTCATCGAGACTTGCGTTTCAGACATTTTTTATGTCCGATAGAACGTTTATGGGTACGTTCTACATTCTTCCAGACTTCATCTGTCATTTTATTGAATGTTCTATTGCAGGATGCACATCGACGTTTCTTCCAAGCTGTCATAATTGATCACTAATACATTATGTTCTCAGGTAATAAGATTATGCGATCAGCTCATAACTGGATAATGGTGTCACCCACCAAGCTTGTCCAGAGGCTATTTTTGGATTAAAATGCTATTTTTGAATAAACTATAGATTATTAAGAAAAAAAGGGAAAAACTAAACGTTTTTTAAAACGTTAGTTGTCGTGTGGTAATACTACCTGTTAGTCCTATGTTTTTGATAGCAGTCTCTACAGTAGACTGGTCTACCTTCTTGTGGTACAAAAGGTACTTCTGCTTCTTTACCACAGTCGGCACATGTTATCTTGTGCATAGGCCTAGATCCAAAACCCATTATTCTCACTCCTTCGAAACTAGTTATACAGATGATAATACTGAGAAGTAGAATCATGTATACTGCCGCGTAGTTCTGTTAGTGTCACATATAAGTGTATATGTTTGAATTATTAATATTCACGAATTTTTTGTATGTGTCAATAGCGAGCGCTACACGTACATCATACTTTGATTTGAGTTTCTTTCGTTTTCTTTTTCCAAGATTTTACTGCATTCTCGTATCCATAGTGGACGAAGAAATGTCCTAATCCAGGAATTCTAGCTAAGCTTCTTGAGAATGGCTC
>SMYQ01000042.1 GCA_007050885.1 Candidatus Bathyarchaeota archaeon | reverse complement strand
GATGGAGGGTTTACCTCATTGCTCTTCCACCAGAGATTGTCAAGAACTCCCCTGTCATGAAATCAGAGTCATCTGATGCTAGAAAAAGAGCTGCATTCGCTATATCTTCAGGTTTTCCAATTCTTTTTAAAAGAGACTCTTCGATTCCTGCTTTTCTTCTTTCAGGACCTAAAGAGGTCAACATTTCAGTATCAGTCATACCTGGACATATTGCATTTACGTTAATTTTTGGACCTAAATTCACTGCTAATGATCGCGTTAATCCTAGCATTCCAGTTTTTGATGCTACATATGCAGTATTTTTTAGAGCAGACTTTTCAGACAATCCACATATTGAAGAGATATTGATTATCTTCCCCTTCTCTTGTTTGAGCATTAATGGCGCAACTTCTCTAGCACACAAATATGCTCCTTTCAGATTGATATCAATTGTTTTATCCCATATATCCTCCTTAGATTCAACAAAAACTTCTGGAACAAGAATACCTGCGTTATTTACGAGAATATGTATTTGACCAAACCGTTCAACAGTCTTCTGAACCATTTCCTTAACTTCATTAACTTTTGATACGTCAGCTTTTACGACCAAAATATCCTTACTTATTTTCTCCAATTCCTCAGCAAGAGCGGAGGCTTCTTTCTCGGACCTGTTGTAGTTGATGACAATTTTCGCTCCTTCTTTCACATATAATTTTGATATTGCCTTACCGATTCCATGAGCTGCACCCGTCACTAGAGCAACTTTACCTTCAAGTTTCACAATTAACACCTATAATCCAAAGAATATGCCCTATCTAAAATAGTTAGACCATAGCCAGTATCACACTAATCATAATTAGAAACACATATCAATTTCCAGTTTCAGGGAAAGAGGAGAACTTCCAATGTCTACCGATGAGAAGCTCAAAAGAATCTTAGAAGAGAACAATACAATTGCAGTAGTAGGCTGCTCCAGAGACCCAAAAAAAGCAGCCCATACAGTCCCAAAATACATGAAAGAACAAGGCTACAAAATCATACCAGTAAATCCATTCGCAGACCAAATCCTAGAAGAAAAAGTACACAAATCTCTCTCAGAAATAAACGAACCAGTTGACATCGTCAACATCTTCAGACCAAGCGAACAATGTCTAGAAGTAGTAAAAGAAGCAGTTAACCTAAAACCAAAAGTCATATGGATGCAACTCGGTATCAAAAATGAGGAAGCAGCAAAAATAGCAGAAAAAAACGGAATAGAAGTTATCATGGACAAGTGCTTTTTCATCGAACACAAGAATTTAATCAAAAAATAGTTTACTCTACCCGCACACGCCATCCAATCATACATTATTATAATTTCAAATTTCATGAAGGAAAATATTATGGAAAATGCAAAAGTTGGAGAAAAGTCCGCTAGAAAAGTTTTAGCTATGGCGACTCTCTCTCATATGACCCAGCATCTCTACATGGGCGTATCTGTTCTCTACCCAAGTATTATGGCATCTCTGCAATTGAATTACGCTGAATTAGGACTAGCTGTAAGTGTTGGCGCGATCCTAGCTGGCATTCTTCAACTTCTAATGAGTATACTCAGCCGATACGCTCCAAGGAGAATAATTCTAGGATTTGGGAACATATTATACTCAATTTCTGAGTTTGGCACCGGAGTATCTCAAAATTTCTATCACTTATTTTCTGCAAATCTGATCGGAGGAGTCGGCCAAGCGGTACAGCATCCTATCGGTGTCTCCATTTTATCAGATAAATTTCGTAAAGCTTCAGTTGGAGGAGCGTTGGGCACATTTTATGGTGTCGCATATTTAGGTAACATTATCGGACCAATCTTCTTAGCAACCCTCGCAACTGCGATTGGCTGGCGTAATTCACTCTTCTTATTTGCAATAGCTCCCGCACTAATCGGGATCTACCTTATAATTTATCTTAGAGGCGAGTTGTCTGCTGGAAAAACCCTCAAACATGTCTCACTCCGAAAAGATCTTCTATCAAGTATTCGCGTGAAAGACGCGGTTCCAGTGATTATGGCTCAATCACTTCTTGCTGGAGGTACAGGCATGGGTGCGCTTGTAATTTACACTCCTCTGTTTTTAGCAAACCAGATTCACCTATCCACGCTCCATGTTGGTACATTCTTTTCAATAATGATGCTTGGAGGGGTCATCGGACCAATGGTCATCGGTAGATATTCTGACAAGATAGGTTACTTGAAAGCCGCAATTATTTGTTCGCTTATAACGTCATTGTTGGTCTATCTTTTACCGCGTCATACAATTAGTAGTCCAATAATGATCTTACATCTTTTTCTTTTAGGTATCTTAGGATTCCCTGCTACTAGCCTCTTGCAGGCACATCTATCAACCGTTGCTAAGGCTTCACAGAGAGACATTCTACTCGGCCTTTTTTTCACTATAGGTTATGGTCTAGCCGCTGTTTGGTCAGTAGTTATGGGTTTCATAATACAGATATATGGATCCTTTAAGCCTGCATACGAGTTTATGGCGTTCCTGGTATTGCTTGGAGCCTTTCCCATGATCTACGTAAAACTGCGACAGCGCTATTCTACTCAATCTCACAAATAATTTGACTCATATTTTACATTCATATCTGACCATATTTTCTAGTAAGAAATTATAATAGCCCCATATTATTCATGAAACGATTTCCAATACATATTATTGGTAGGCATATGAGATGAGTAATATTACTGGTGTCGGTGATAAATTCCAGGAAGAAACGAGATATCATCGTGAACAAATGCCGAGACATCATCTTGATTGGAGCAAGAAACCCAGTCCCTTTAAAGACCATGAAAATCCGCTCAGCATAATTCAACTCCCTGATCCAAAATTCAAGGTTTCGAATATTTGGGAAATAATTTTGAATCGCAGATCAAGAAGAAACTACAATTCACAAAACCCACTCAACCTCAGTATACTTTCAAATCTATTATGGGCAACCCAAGGAAAAACTGATAATATCGGAGAAGTTAACTTAAGAACCACTCCATCAGCTGGCGGGTTATATCCAATAGAAACATATCTCAATGTCAGATTCGTAGAGAACCTCCAACCTGGCATTTACCACTTTAGACCCCAATTCTTTGATTTAGAATTTTTAAAAAGTGGAGACCACTCAAAAATGCTTTCACAAGCAGCTCTACATCAAGAAATGATTGAATCAGCACAAATCACTTTCATATGGACAGCCATTGTGGAAAGATCAAAATGGAAATATCTCCAACGAGCCTATCGCTACATATACTTGGATGCAGGTCATATCGCACAGAATCTCTATTTATCTGGTGAAGCCTTAAGCTTGGGCGTATGTGGAATAGGAGCATTCATTGATGACGAAGTCGCCGAAGTAGTTGGAATAGATGAGACAGAAGAAATAGTCGTCTATCTAGCTTCAGTAGGATGGAAAACATAGAACGAAGTCCTTGTTAAGACAGGGAAGCCCACGTACTAAAACCGTTGTCTTTAAACATTCAACAAAGCTAGATAGATCTAGCAATGGAAAACTGCTTTAGATATCTGACGATCATTATGATTCTTACACTATTATCTTCAGCCCTGTCTTTTTCTCAATTAGAAGTACTTGGGAATTCAGCAACTGATGGGAGAGATCC
>SMYQ01000197.1 GCA_007050885.1 Candidatus Bathyarchaeota archaeon | reverse complement strand
CATGCTTCTCCTCTGGGCGCTTCCCCTCTTCATCATCACCTTCATCGGACTTCGGGTTTCTGCACGCCGCAGTCTACCCATTACCTATGGAGTCGTGGCGCTAGCTTCATCCCTTCTCTTTGTTGGAGCTGAAGCAGGACTAACCTTTGTCTGGCAAGCCCAAAACGTCGTTACGATTGGCAGTGTTGCCGTCTACATTATATTTCCTGAGATTCTCCTCGGGCTCTCCACCTTCTGGATGTTTCAGTACCTGAACACGAAGCCCCATTGGTGGAAACTAATCGGTGCCTTCTTCATTATGCTCCTGTACATCGGGAGCGCCTGCTTCTTCCACTTACTCATCAACAAAATCGTCTTTGGTCTCTAACGAACCCAGTTAGGTCGCCTTCCACCACACAAGGGTTTGCGTCTGTCTAGCCACCGTAAAACCTAATTTTTTATAGAAACGGATAGCCTGCTTGTTATCCACATGTACATCAAGCGTTGCAGTTTCACCGCCCCCCTCCTTAAACAGTTTCAAGCAAAACCGGAGCATCTCTGTCCCATATCCCCTTCCACGATAAGCCGGTGACACACCAATATTCTGGATATAACTCTGTTCTGGCGCCAAATCTAAAATCCCAATTAAATCCTCATCATGGTAAACAAAATACGCCTGCTCGTTTTCATACCAAAAATCCAGTAAAAACTCAGGTACGTTCTTGAAATTCTCTATTACCAAATCTAACACGCTGTCCGGCGATCCGCTCATGAATTCCTTCAAATAATCCCAAAACCGGTTCACATCCTGCCGTTGAATTTGTTCATATCGGAGCAGATCCGAAACCTCTATGGAATCATCGAGTTGTCGTTTCATCTCATACTTGTTACCGAGTTCTTCAAACCCAATTTTTAGGAAATATGATGCCAGCTTCTTTTGTTCAGCTGGGATATCTAGATAAGCAAAGTCCACAGTGTGGTGCCTTGCCAGCTCTAATACCTTATCTGCCAGCTCCGTAAGAATGCGAATCGGTTGGTTATAATCAATTGCCACTAATCGAATTAGGGGGGTTCCTACCGGTTTAAACAATTGCATCGGTTCTTTTCCGATTGCAGCCAACCCCACGACTTGGTCGTCATTCAGATAGACCTGGTAACCAAAACCAAAGGCCTCGATTTGATCCGTATAGCGCTTAATACGTTCCTTGAACTTTTCAACGGCGGGATCATCATGGGTAATACTTCGCAACACCATTATGCATCAATCCCAATGGAAATGATAGGTCATTTTAGAAATTCAAGGCTTATAATGCCTTAGAATATGATTCAACGTTGGGCTTGGAAACAAGCCGATTCAATTCTCCACTTGTTGCGATTTCACCAAGAATGCTTCGCTGAATCGTCGTAATGAATAGTCCTTAAAATTCATGCCTCTCTTATACTAGGGGTCAGGTGATGGCTTGGGAGTCGAGAATGACCTATTCCAGCGGTCAATCGCCGCCCTCGCAGGTGGTAATCCAGAGAGGGCGAAACAACAACTTTTGAAGCTACTAGAGAAGGACAGAAACAACCTCGAACTCCTCACCTTCCTCACCACCATTTACCAACAATACCAACAACCTCAACATGCCCTCTTAACGGCTCAACGCAGTGCCACACTCGACCCCAAGAACCCTCAACATTGGAATAACCTTGGCTACCTCCATATTAACCTCGGCCACTGGAAACAAGCTGAAGAATGTTATGCCAAAGCCGCCAAGCTCAACGACGCTTCTCCCACCATCTATCTCCACCATGCCCTAACACTGATTGAACTAGGACACACTGAAAAGGCTATCAAACAACTCAAAGCCGCACTCGATCACTCATTATCAGGGGAGCTTCTATCAATTATTCAAACGGATCCCCTATTCATGAAGATTCGTCCCCTGCTCAACAAGCTTTGAGGCTTTTTTGAACCCAATATTCAGAAGTCAAACCATTTTCTCAATGATGGTACACATTCGAAAGAACTTTAAGCGAAATCCATAGCTTTTCCGCCATATCAAATAGAACTAGTTTCAATTTTTCGCGAAATCTAGCTCTTGAGATATCATGCTACACCCGATCCAAACAATCAAGTTGATTTCAATGGAAAACGGTAAAATCAAATGGTTTGATCCAGACCGCAACTATGGATTTATTGAACGCGAAAACGGTGACGCCGATGTCTTCGTCCATGGTGACGATGTCGAAGCAGGCACCTCTCTCAATACCGGAGATCAAGTCACCTTCGAACTCAAAGAAGGCAATGGACGTCCCAAAGCCGCCAAAGTTCACAGAGCTTAACCCAGTCGCCCTCGCTGCTTCTTAGCAAGCCTATACAGAACATTCCCTGTGAGCCCAATAAGGTAGGCAATCTATCCAATAACATAAAGGAAGAGATTGGGTTTTATCTGCGTCTCCACCGGGTCCCAATCTTCGAATGGGAAGGAATAGGAGACCACGCGTGTACCGGGCTTAAGCTCAGTGGACAGCTTGGGCTGCAGAGTTTTATTAATCGCCTGCCCCTGAAACACCGTAACCACAGTAGCCGCAGCGATACTTTTTGAAAAGAAATTCCCCCACACCACCTTCACCCTATCCCTCAGACCATGGCGCCGAATTATAGTCCGTGACCACAACACGCGCAAAGGATCCGCTTCAATACCAAATGCTGTAGCGCCGAACTCTTCTGCGGCCATGACAATGATCCGTCCGTCTCCCGATCCTAAATCGACGACGATATCTTCAGAGGTTACCTTAGCTAGCTCCAACATCTTTCGGGCAGTGTCTCGTGGGGTCGGTATCCACACTGCCCCGATTAATGTGGGCCAAATAGCTGAGCTGATTACAGCAATGATGAAGAGAAGAATGATAATAACGGTATATCCAATTATCAGCCACGGGTCCATTAGGCTTCCACCAGTTCCCATAACATTGGACATAAAAGAGGAAAAGGTCCACGCACCCACCAGAAATGAGTACTTATGAAGGGTGTTTTAATGTTTCAAATTCGACGATGGAATCGCAGCACTGACCAGTCGTTCTTTGATCACTGCCAACTCGAATCCTTCAAGACCACACTACCACACGCCGAAACATTCACTGATGAAGAAATCCAACAAAAGTATGAGGAATTCGATAAAAACGACCCAATTGACATGTCTAGCCCAGGTCATGTCGTGTTCATCGGCGAAACATCTGATGGACAACCTGCTGGACTAATCTGGTTGCATCGCCGGGAACCCTTTTGGCGGTTTATCGAGCCGTTAGCTTGGATCTATAACCTGCATATAATACCCAAGTACCGTCGAAGGGGACTCGCAAACCAACTCCTGGAAAAAGCGGAAGCCTGGACTAAAGAACAAGGACTTAATCTAATCGCGTTACACGTGCTTGAAAGGAACACCCTGGCCCGCGCTCTTTACGAGTCCTGCGGCTACACCCTTGCCTTATCTCATAATGAGAGTTACTTTTACGAAAAAATCATCATCTAATCCCTCAGAAAACCAAGATTATTCTGAATCCCAAAAAATACTTCGAAAAAAAGAGTTAATTCTTAATCAATGCTTTACTAACCTGATTCCATTAATTATTTATTCAGCGATTAACTTCCTATTGATGGAGGCGATAG
>SMYQ01000034.1 GCA_007050885.1 Candidatus Bathyarchaeota archaeon | reverse complement strand
CCCTTGCCCTGAATCTCAACCGGAAAAGTGAGGCCTTTATGAAGAACATATACTTATTGGAATACGAAGTGTTACTTATTACGGTAATCAAGAATAACAATTCGTAAGATTAAGCTAACCTATCTGCTATTAATCTAGACTAGCAAATCCTTCCGCAAAAGTTAACATTGCCAGTGCACACCTTAACTGGTAATTTTTCATTTCAGAGTCAAGATGTTGGCAAGCAATCTTGACTTCTTGTTTTGCTCCAATATCCTATCTTCAGTTTTATGTTAAACCCCTCGCATCATAATAATCTTTAATAAAGGCAAATCTTATTTATCGAAGTTGATTGATAGGAATTTTGTATTTGACTTATTGGTTGTCCCTTTTAATATCGGCCTCTTCAAACTAAACAATTATTGAAATATGGAGAGTTAACATGAAGAAGCCTAGTATATTTTTGATTTTTGCTTTCGTTTTGTTCTTTGCACCACATTCTTATGCCAAAACTGTCTCCGGCATTATCAACATGGAATTTGATCTTTCTCACCATCCACAAGGGAAAGAAGTGAAAGTCTGGATTCCCTATCCTGTCACAGATAATGACCAGAATATTTCCGAGATCAAAGTTTCCGGGGATTTTATAGAATCTGCCGTTTATACAGACAAAGTCTTCAAAACACCTATGCTTTATGCTCGCTGGAGCAAGTATGCCAAAAGCCGCAATTTATCTTTTTCTTTTCATGCTAAGCGCCATGAGGTCGCTCGGCGTGATTTCCCTACCCATGAGGCGTCCTGGGACAAAAGTGATTATGCAATGTATTTGACAGCTACCCGCTTAGGGCCCATTGACGGTGAGGTCAAAATACTGGCAGACTCGATAACTTCAGGTAAAAAGGGGGTTCTTGAAAAGGCAAAGGCCATTTATGATTGGACGGTGGAAAACACCTATCGTAACCCGGATACACGTGGCTGCGGCCTGGGAGATGTCTATCGACTGCTCCAGGAACCTGGCGGAAAATGTACAGATATCAGTTCCATTTATGTCGCGCTGGCACGTGCTGCAGGGGTGCCAGCCCGTGAGACCTTTGGTATCCGCATGGGCAAGAAAGCAATCCAGGACATTAGCACATGGCAGCATTGCTGGGCCGAATTTTATCTGCCAGGCTATGGATGGGTACCGGTAGATCCGGCTGATGTCAGAAAAATGATGCTTGTGAAAAAGCTAGAAATCGATGATCAGAAAACAAAAGAATATCGTGAGTATTTCTGGGGCGGCATCGATCCCTATCGCATTCGACTTGGCGAAGGCAGGGACCTGATTTTAAACCCACCTCATTACGGCGAGCACGTCAATTATCTTATGTACCCCTTTGCCCAGGTCGGGGAAACGACTCTGGACTGGCTTGATCCAAAATCATTCAAGTATTCCATCATATACAATCAGGTTGCGGAAACGGCTACGAACTGATTGTTAAAGGAATTGTCCGGAAATCATTTTAAAAAAAATTACTGGTGCATTGAAACGGTGTCTTACAGTCTTCTGGGATCGCAATTTGGGACTTCGGCTTTTTCCTTAAATGGAACATTATAACGACAAGGCAGTGTCAGAAATGGCTCTGCCTTTTATCATTCACGACTCCAGATTGCTGCTATCCATTGAAAGCCGTGAATCCTTCCTAAAGTATCAATGTGTCCACTGGTCATGTTGAGTCAGATTTTGTATTACAAAACCCAAGATGTTGGCTAGACATGTTGATTTTTGATTATGAAGATTTCTCATAAATTATTGCAAGACATACATGATATAATATCCCAATGGTCCTTCAAAGGCTAAATCTCCGTCACTTGTAAATTCACAACCTACAGAGCTTTTGCGGATATTCCTGACAATGGCATCTTTCCTGATTATTGTCCGATGCTCATCATCAAGCATAAACTCGACTGTAATTTCATCATCCATTTTGAAAAGATGGATACTGAGACAGGTAAATGAGATACCTGTAACAGAAAGATCTAGGACAGCAAGATCGCCTTTGCTATCTTTTTGTGAATGATTGATGTAGGTCCCTTTAAGTTGAGGTGTCTTGCGAACTCTTTTGCGGAATTCAATTATAACCCTAAAGACATCACAGCATTTAATTCTAAGTTTGCTCTTACCCTTGAATAGACTCGTATGGACTTCTCTCTGCTTGCCACAATGCGGGCAAGTTAATACAACCGTTTTATCAGGCCTGACATATATTTTTTTTGGTTCTGACATCTTCATATATTTATCAAATAGTTAATAAATATTTAAGGATATGATAAAATATTGTTGTTTGAACATTTGATCAATATTAATTTTTAATAAATGATGGATGTCAAACGAATCTTGCATAAGATAGAGATTAGATTACGATTAACTTTAAATACCAGAGTCAAGATGTCTGCAATATATTGAAACTCATGAACCGTTATTAAACGTTTGTCATATCATTGGGAGTTATAATTCTTTTTGAGAAATTGAATGGTCTATATGTTGGCAAGATATGTTTACTTAACCCAATAGAAATAGTGTATTAAAATGGCGAAACTTATTTTTTTAGGTATTGGCGGACTTCTTTTAATTGCTTTAGTAATGACTGTTTTTCAATATTTTGTGATCAACTTTTTAAAACGGAGAGAGGAAGATCATGATGATTGAATTTTCAATGATATGGTTTGTGAGTTAATATTTATTATTAGCCTAATGACTCCGCAGAATCCATTTTAAAGTCAATTTATTGGCAAGATAGTTTGAATCATAGTAGCATAATTTGAAAAGCAGGATTCGGGGCGATTTAATTTGGTCGCTTCGATTTTCATTGTTGGCCGAAAAATAAAATTACTTATCACTATCATCTACTATAAAGATGGAGGTACAGAATGTTTAATAAAAGGAGCTCATACGAAGAGAAAAGTAAAACAACCGGCAGTGAGAATAAACAACATGAAAAAAACAAACTTACAGAAGATGTGCCTAAAGATGTGCCTGTGAGACCGTCGGGAACTACTATTACAAGTTCAAGTGTGAACAAAATCTTAAAAGGCAGCAAGCTCATAGGAGATATGAATGTTACCTGTGATTTGGAATTGAGCGGAGACGTTGAAGGTAATATTACTTCATTGCAAAAATCAAATATCCTCATAAAAGGTGTCTGCAAGGGAAATATTGAAACAAAAGAAGGCAGTGTTGATATTGAGGGTGAACTTCGTGGTGGAAACATAACCGCCGGGAAGGATGTGAAAATAACCGGCAAGTTCAATGGGGGAGAAGTAAAGGCAGGAGGTAAAATATTTGTAGACGGTGAATTTAATGGAAAACTTGAAGGCAAGGATATCGAGATAGGGGCAAATTCCAGCGGGAAAGGGGAGTTATTTTATAAAGAGCATATCTCTATTGCCAGAGGGGCCAAGGTTGACGTGCAGATTACCCAAACCAAGGAATCTCTCAAGGAAGTAAAGGCTCCACCTAAGATTAAGAAGGAAGATACAAAGCCTGTTCAACAACAGATTGTCGAAGGAAAGTAATGTAGCTCACCTGAAATCTGCAAAAAAGACGACTTTTAAAAGCAGGGCTATATTGGGCCCTGCTTTTTTATTTCAATAGTCAACACAATTATTTGACAACTTGACTTTGATATTCAATATAATGTATCGAAGTATTAA
>SMYQ01000087.1 GCA_007050885.1 Candidatus Bathyarchaeota archaeon | reverse complement strand
TGAGTTTTATTGATCCATCTGTTGAATTAATCATTACAAAATCTCCAGTTTTTATTTGTTTTATTGGATCGATTTCTGGATTATCGATCAACGGAATATCAGCAATAGCGCAACCGGCTGCTATGATTGGCTCAGTTATGCGATTGATTATTCCGGCTGGTTTTGTACCATTTTTTGCCATCGCGAACAAGGTATAGGATCCTACTGTGCTTCCTTTACCATTTGGGAATATCAATATCTTTTTCGTGATGTTGGATCCTTCAAGTTCATGTCCTTTTTCTATGATGAAACCTGTCTTAGGATCCACGCCGCCTAAGAAAGAGATTGGTTGACTAGTTACCAAAGCCTCTCCTTGGGCAATACCATGGATGAGCCCTCTACCTTTGATCTCAATTACCGGTGATTGCATAATTTAGACATCCTTTTAGATCTCGAAGACATACTTTTGATTTACATAGTGTAGGCAAATAATTTGCTGCCTTAGAAGAATTTGTCATTACTCGGCTTATACCCATTCTCTCAAGAGGAGTTACAACCATGCAGGTGTCTTTTAATACTCGTCCACCCGCCTTTTCAATTTCATCTATGTACCCTTTTGATTTAGCGATTTTCCATATGTATCTTGAAGTACACACGTAGAGTTTGTTAACAAATTGGATTCCTTTAGAAATTTCTGAAATCTCTTTTATTTCTTCTATACTGCAGTGAGGACATCCAATAAAGACAATGTCAGGATCAATTTCTTGTGATAATGATTCTTTTGTTTTAATAAGATCGTGACGTGTGACAGGTATTTTTTCTCTTAATTTTTCTTTTTTAAAATCTTGATACTCTGGTGTGATGTCTTTTATGTGATAAATTGCTTGGCCTCCTGAAGTTGCCATGGAGGCTCCTAATGTTTTAAGAAAAATGTTGTTAATTAGGTGAGTTGGTAGATTTATTAGTGGTATTTCTCCAATCGCATTTTTTCCTATGTAGAACCCTAAGAGGCTGAAATCAAGTTCGTTTTTTAGTTCATCTTGAACATCAATTGAAATCGTAGGCTTTCTGTTTTCTTTAATGTGGAAACCATAAGATGGTGTCTTACCTATTATTGCACTTGCAAGTGCGATTGGGCCTCCCTCACGATTAGTCATCGCACCTAGAACTGAATTTGCATATATTACCGCTGATGATTCTGCCCAAGCTAAATGATCTCCATACTTTGGAATTCTTTCCAGTAGATATGGTGTACAAGTGCATGTTGACTCTACACCAATCTCATTTAATGCTGAAATAATCTTTTTTTGATTTATAGCGAAATCTTCTGGAATTCCAATTTCTTTCCAATTATCTAGATCCATGCCCGTGGGATTAATTGAAGCATAGACTGAGGTTTTTGCTCCTGAACGTGAGAAATCTTGAATGAATTCTAAACCTGCGTCTCCTATTGTTTTATAAGATATTCCTGATATTTGGGCGCTTTTTATCGGTATTAATCTGTCAGCATCAAAGATCTCACCCATTGTCACCAGCAATCTCATTGCTGTAGATGCAGCTTCACCTGACTCTCGATTGAGTATCTTCTCTTCTTCCACTGTGAGATACAATGTTATGGTTTCACGCTTCACGATTTGAAGGGATTTTAGCTTTTTCAAAATCTCCTTTTTGTTTAAGAAAGGTCATTGTAGCGTCTATTCCAATTTTGGTTGTAAGGTTTGATTCTTGATCCCCCGACGGATCTAGACTTGATCCTCGTGCATTTTTTATCATTACCAATCCTCGGTCTCCTTGAAATCGAGTAGCTATTGCCCACTCAACATCTTTCATATCATTTACATCGATGTCTGTATCGACGATTATTACTTGTTTAAGTGAGGGATGACCTGCAAATGCTGCAAGAATCGCATTTTTAGCATCTCCTTCTGTCTGTTTTTCAATTGAAACTACTGCATGGAGCCAGTGGCAACCTCCAGGAGTTAAATTCACATCTTTAATTTTTGGAATTACACCTGCAACAGTTTCAGCTATTTTTGATTCTTGAGGCATGCCCATTATTAATCCATGTTCCATCCCAGAAGGAAGTAATGCATGGTAGATGAAGTCCTTTCTACAAAAAATATTTTCTACTTTTACTAAAGGCTGTTTACGAATGATATCATATGTGCCAGTTAAGTCTACAAATGGGCCTTCATCAACCTCTTTATCCAAAAGGATTTTCCCTTCAATAACAATTTCTGAGTCTGCTGGAACATTCGCATCAATTGTTTTGCATCTGGCTATTTTTAGTTCACCGTTTAGTAGTCTATTGGCAATCCCGTATTCACTAATTCCGAATTGTGCAGGACACGCAGCCGCAATAAGGATAGCTGGATGTAGACCTATCGCTATTCCAATATCAAGTGTTTTTTGACCTGCATCCCTAGCAATTTTACATATTCTGTAGAGGTGTCGTGGAACGATTCTTACTGCCATGTGGTGGTCGTCAATGACCATGAAGCGATGAAAAGAGACATTTTCCTTATTCTCACCAGGTATTTTTGCAGATACTATTGCAGAGGTTATGAATGGTCCGCCGTCTCTATCGAAATGCGTCAGAATGGGTAATTCATTAAGACTAGATAATTTTTCTTCAGCTTCAAGAACTCCATCGGAGTTGGGATCTTGTGGGGAATTAATAGCCTTCATTAAGAATGGTCTTGTTTTTTCTATAGGCATCCCGAACGCTAATGACAATTTTTTCTTTGTTCCACATATCCCTGAAACAATTCTATTTTTATTGTCAGTTTTAAATAAAATGGCCTTTTTACCATCATGTTTTCTGATCAGTGCTGATGCTTGAAATTTAGTATCTATTGGCTTGTCGATTTCAATTAGTTCTTCTTCTCTTTGTAAATCCTGGATAAATGACCTAAGATCTGCCATTCACTTTTTCACTTATTCAGTCGATACTAGTTATTCAGATATTAAGGTAGATCTTTTCCCCAGGGACTAAATAGATCTTGTTTCAGACCAAGTCTAAGAAGTATTCTGCCTACGATAAAGTCAACGAGATCCTGTATAGTTTTGGGTTTGTGATAGAATCCTGGACTTGCAGGAATGATTGCAGCACCCATACGACTTAATTTTAAAAGATTTTCAAGATGAATTGAGTTCAAAGGTGTTTCTCTAGTAACTATGATTAGAGGCCGTCCTTCTTTTAGACATATATCTGCAGTTCTTAACAGTAAATTTCTGGAGTTTCCACTTGCTATAGCTCCTAATGAAGCCATAGAGCATGGAACAATGACCATTGAATCAAATTGATATGATCCACTAGCAAGTGGAGAAGAAAAATCATCGATATCATAATGTTGCTTTGCCATACTTAGAATATCTTCAGGTTTTTTCGAGAGTTCAAGGTCAAGGATATCTTTTGCAGGATTTGTAATTATGATTGAAGCATCTATTTTTCTCTCTTTTAGAACTTCTAGGAATCTCCAAGCATATGTCACGCCGCTGGCTCCTGTTATGCCAACTACTATATGCAACATTTTTCACCAACAAATATAATCGAATTCAAGCAGATTAAAGAGCGGAAAATGTATCTTATCATGGTCTAATATTAAGAATTAGATGATTTGATGCTAATTAATTCTCGTAAGTGAAAATTTATGTCTCTGCCTGATGTAAAACAGAAAAAACGTATAATTGC
>SMYQ01000145.1 GCA_007050885.1 Candidatus Bathyarchaeota archaeon | reverse complement strand
AGAAAGAGGAAAGGTAAGTATGGTTGATTGGGATGCTCGTTTTATAGAACTGGCCCGCCATATCGCTGAGTGGAGTAAAGATAGATCCACCAAGGTTGGTGCTGTAATTGTTGATGATAACAGAGTTGTTATCTCAATGGGGTATAACGGCTTTCCACGCGGAATTGATGATACTGTTGAGGAATACCACGAACGCCCAGCGAAATACAAATGGACTGAACATGCCGAGAGAAACGCTATCTTTAACGCAGTGCGTCAGGGCGTGTCAACCATGGGGTGCACGATATATCTCCCGTGGTTTCCATGTATGGATTGTGCTAGGGCCATTGCACAGGCTGGTATCACCAAGGTGGTAGCGATAGAGCCTAATTTCGACGATGAACGATGGGGCTCAGATTTTCGCCAATCTCTATCACTATTTAAGCAATGTGGTATTTCCGTAAAGTGGCACGAAGACAAGCCACCATCTTAGATTAGGATTAGATATGAGACAGACAGGAATAGCAGAAGATGATATTACCGAGGTTGCTATAGAGCTGCTTCGCGTTTGCAATGATCCATTTCACCCACATAAGTTCATTGGACAGTTGGAGAGAAGTATTGAAGATTTGCAAGCCGTAGCATATGTTCTAAGCCATGAGTATAAGTTTCCTCGTTCGGTAGGTAAAAGAAGGAAGGCGCAGCCAGTGCCATCTGCAGCGGATACCGAGAGAGATACCTGGGTCAATGGATAAAAAAAAGAATCAAAAGAAGCGTGCTGAATTCGACTTGCGAAGACGGACTATTCTTCTTACCGTAGCAGGCTCCCGTGCGTACGGAATGCACACGGACGACTCCGATGTGGATTTGAAGGGCGTTTGTATTCCGCCAAGAAAGTATCGCGATGGTTTTTTGAACCGCTTTGAGCAAGCGGAGAACCAAAAAGATATGTTGTCGTTCAGCGATCTTTTCTCTAAGGCTGAACAACGAAAAGGCGAAGAGGGCGAGGTTGAGGGTACGATCTACGATATCCGCAAGTTTTTTGCGCTTGCTACCCAAAACAACCCAAATATTCTCGACGCTGTATTTTGTAGGCATAAAGAGGTGCGGTATTGCGATAGGGCTGGAGCTATCATTAGGACGCATGCAGAGTCATTCCTATCCAGGAAATGTCGCTGGACGTTTGGTGGATACGCCCGTTCGCAGCTCAAAAGAATCAATACGCATAGGCGTTGGTTGCTCAATCCGCCAGATCACAAGCCAACGCGAGCGGAGTTTAACCTACCAGAGCGTACGCTCATTCCAGCAAATCAGTTGGCCGCAGCCCAAGATGCTATCAAGAAGAAGATCGATTCTTGGGAGGTGGATTATGGTACACTGGATGAATCCGAGAAGATCTACATTCAAGATCAGCTAGCTCAGTCTTGGGCCGAGATGAAAGTAGGTTCGGACGAGAAGTTTGCTGCCGCTGCACGAATGATTGGCTACGATGAAAACTTCATTGAACTACTCGATCGAGAGCGTAAATATCGTAGCGCTATAACCGAATTCAACCAGTACCTCACTTGGAAGGATGAAAGGAATGCAGAGCGCGCAGCGCTTGAGGCCAAGTTTGGTTTTGATACCAAGCATGGTAGCCATCTGGTGCGGCTGTTGCGCATGTGTCGCGAGATACTTACCGATGGTGTAGTAAACGTATATCGCCCAGATGCTGATGAGCTTCTTGCTATCCGTCGTGGTGAATGGACGTATGATGATATCATGACCTTCGTCGAAGACGAAGAGTCCAAGATTGACGAAGCCTATCAGAATTCGGTGCTGCCGAATGTGCCCAATAAAGAAGAGTTGGATAAATTGTGTTGTCGGCTGATTAAGACAACCGTATTTCTGGATGTAAAATGAAAGTTATCTACGCCGGAGAAGCGTTACCGCCTACTTTTAGCAAATCGATTTTCCTAGCAGGCCCAACGCCGCGGAAGGATACTGTTCAATCTTGGAGACCTGAGGCGCTAGCGATCCTTGAGCTGTTAGGATATGACGGTGTAGTGTACGTACCAGAGTATCGACCAGGCTCTGACCTTGAGTGGAATAGTAAGGTAGGTAAGGACAATATCCTGCTGAACTTTGCCCATAATGAGCAAATCCAGTGGGAGACTACTTGCCTTGAGATGTCGGATTGTATTGTCTTTTGGGTACCAAGGGAACTTGGCACCATGCCGGCTTTAACGACTAACGATGAGTGGGGAACATGGAAAAAGACAGGCAAGGTTGTGTTTGGTTGCCCACCGACCGCACCAAAGACTAGATACCAAAAGCACTTTGCCGAAAAGCTTTCAGTTCCAACGGCTGATACTCTAGCCGGTACGTTGAAGAATGCCGTTGATATGGTGAGCCAAGGTGCTGAGCGCACGAAAGGCGAGCGCAATATTCCTCTGATGATTTGGAACACCAAGGCGTTTCAGTCATGGTACGACTCTCATAAGACTGTAGGGAACTACTTAGATGGTGCTAAAGTCCTGTGGAGCTTTAGAGCTGGGCCGAATAAGAAATTCGTTTTCGCCTATACTATTCATGTAAAAGTGTATGTTGCTGACGAAGATAGGTGCAAGGTAAACGAGTTCGTATTTTTCAGAACCGATATCTCTTGCGTCGTTCTGTATCACAAGGCCAGTAACTTACGCGAGTCGGAAGTAGTTCTGATTAAGGAATTCCGGAGCCCGGTTCGAAACGAAGATGGTTTTGTATATGAAGTAGCCGGTGGAAGTTCATTCAAAGAAGGGCAGGATCCGGTGCAGGTAGCATCCGATGAAGTTTTCGAGGAAACTGGGATTAGAATTGCGCCAGGGCGGTTCCGATGCTTCAAGAGCCGCCAGATTGCTGCTACGGTGTCTTCGCATCACGCTTACATGTATGCCGCAGAGATCACCGAAGAAGAGCTAGCATACGCTAAGAAGGCCGAGGCTGAGAATAAGATGTTCGGTAACAACGTTACTGATTCAGAGCAGACTTACGTTAGAGTCGTTACCATTGATGATGTTTTGGAGCATCGTGTTCCGATTGACTGGTCTATGGTGGGTATGATTCTCAGGGCTATAGTATGAAACATTTTGAAGATGTTTGGGTTGAAGCAGAAAGGATATCATCCGAGCTTTATAATGAAGAGGATGATGCAAACAATTCTGCATATGTGATTGAAGAAAACGCTAGGCAACTTCAATATCAAGTAGAAGAGGCTCCCAATGTAGAGATCATGACCGAGCTTGTTGGAGAGCTTTTGTTTCGCCTCACACGAGTGTGCAAGGAATTCAACATCAATTCGTGGACAGCTTTGGAAAAAGCGACCAATGATGCGAAGATTGACCTATACGATGAGGATTAGGTCTTGATAATCGAGATCGACGAATGAAGGTTAGGAGGGAAATTATTTAGACGAAACCATTTGAATTGGTCACTTTCATGGTTTAGTCTAATTTGCGCAGACCAGATTTTCTTTTGCTTCCATGAGATATTGGCAACGAAAATGACAAATTTCCAGCCTGCTCCTGTATTTTCTCGGACTTCGACTATCCTACCACGCGGAATGCTTCCTAGTTCCTCATAGGTCTCTCGTATAGCGCCACGAGCAAAGCCCTCGCCTTTTTCTAAGTTACCGCCAGAGATACCCCAGGTACCCGGCTCAGAAACCTCAGGAGAACGTCTGATTAATA
>SMYQ01000233.1 GCA_007050885.1 Candidatus Bathyarchaeota archaeon | reverse complement strand
GGCGAGTCAGATGTCAGACAGTACAAATCCGGATTAAACTGCAACACCGAGAGGCCCCGTAAGCTCATTTACTTTCGTCTTCATAAATTGGTGCGAGATGAGGGGATCGAACCCCCGGCCTTCACGGTGTAAACGTGTTGCTCTTCCGCTGAGCTAATCTCGCATGGCGGAAAGGGTGGGATTCGAACCCACGGAGCTTTAACACCCTCTAGTTTTCAAGACTAGTGCCTTAAACCACTCGGCCACCTTTCCATGTTGAAAATAACTATACGATAATCCGCCAAAAATGTCAAGTGAAATCCTCTGGATTTACCACAATATCCCTAAGATGCCCACAAACACAAAATAATCGAACTGTCCTATCTTTGTCTCTGACAATATGTCGATCCTTTGGTTTTTTCTCTTTCATGACTAACCCACATCTTGGACAGTGGTAGTCGCCCTTAATTACGTCATCAATAGTTTCATCTATCATACAGACGTATAAATATCAGGAAGTTTGGCTCCTCCTCCACGATTCGAACGTGGACAAACAGAGTCAAAGTCTGTTGTGCTACCGTTACACCAAAGAGGAATACGCAATCGTACAATGAAACGTCTTGCAATACCCAGGAGGAGGCACCGTAATTCGGCTTTTCGTAGGGAGTTTGAGTTCTTTACGAATTGTTTCCATCTCCCGAGACCATAGATTGAACCACCATATTCCCTTCTCTTCAATCAGAAAAGGATCATAGATGAACCCAATCTTCCTTCCACCATGCTTTTCCCAGTATTTCTTGGCAAGTGGGAGGGGCGTATTATCCTCGGGACGAACGATGGTAACATGTGCTGGCCACCGGGGGCGAACTACTCGGTAACGTTTAGGGATAAGCGTCCAGTAGTAATTGACAAGGTCATGACAAGCATACGCGGTGATCCAAATACCACGCTTGTCTTTCTGATAGGTGATATTGGCTGTAGACTTGAACATAACAAATTGGCTGGGGCGGAAGGTAATGCTCCCTCTCCTTACGGGTCAAAGCCGTCGGTACCACTTTTATACGACGCCCCAATGGTAGACCTACCCGGACTCGAACCGGGAACTAGAACTTAGGAGGTTCCTATGATATCCAGTTTCACCATAGATCCATGTAAGCGGTTTATCGGTTACCGCAAACGTCACAAACTTAGCGATGGCGTGGTCCGCCGCGTTGAGCTTTTCCACCCCGCTTCTCAGCGTGTTTTTTCGACATCACCTTTTTGTGTTTCTCGCAAAGTGGGCAGACTCGCTGTTCTGCTCGATCTCCACGAAATTGTCTTTGCATCATCATTGGTCCTCTTGGTCCTTGCGGTCCCTGACGATTCATCATTGGACCCCGCATACCATTTGGGCCACGTTGGGCCATCATTGGGCCTCTGGGACCTCTTGGGCCACGTTGCATCCAAGGTGCTTGCTTCTGGACTCCGTCCTCAGCAACTTCAACCTTGACTCTCTCTTGCCCAAATCCATATTGTTCTCGCTCAGATCGTGGAACATTCCACCCTCGGCGTTGAGCTTCTGGATTTGCTTCTTGGGCGAAAGCTGCTGTTCCACCAACAAGAAGAACTGTTAGAATGATTGGTAATAGTTTCATAATGTTCCTTTTTAGCGTTCCAAGGATACATAGGCATTGCCTGTGCCTCTAAACGCCCACCCAATCATTTTTCTCCAACTATTTCTGCGTTTATTGCAAGAACGACGATTTTCTTAATCGTCTCTTAATAAATGGTACAGCCGGTAGGATTCGAACCCACATGATTCTCCTTAGAAGGGAGGTGCCTATCCATTCGAGCCACGACTGCATTCAGTGATCGGTAAGTAGGAAGTAATCCTCCACCGAAGTCCATTGGGATCAATTGGCCAAGTTACGGTGCCATCTCGCTCTCCAAATGCCCCATCAAAAATCTTATCTCCATCGACAACCACCCAATGCCAACCGCTCCTTTTTGTGGAATCTCTAACTTGACCCAATCCTAGTTTCGGTCGAGGCATTTTCTTGCAACGGTCTGGGCATTCATAACCCATTAAGCGAAGGGCTCTCACCAAGTCTTTGGTTCGTGTACACCCCCTCTTACCAACAACCGCAATTGATTCTTCGAGTGAAATACCGGCAATAACCGCTACAGCCACTTGACCGCATTGGTTCTTGCCCCGTGGTTGCCATTTCCATTTGCGTTTCATTTGTTGTCACATTCTTCTTCGGCAATTTGTTGCTCTAACCACTTTACCGCTTCTCTCTTGGTCGTCAACCAAGAAACTTCATATTCTCCCGACACTGCCATGATACCATTGATTGACATATCACGGGGGAGCAAAAAATAAACGTCTTCGCCAGTCACGACTTTTGCATCAACACCCTGTCCTTGAAAGATATTCAACTTTCTATGGAGTTGATATTGTTTGGCTCCCGTAGGTTTGGTTACTACCGCAAACTCCGGAAGCTCTTTAATCCTGGCAATGATTTTCATAAATTGTTGTCACGCTGGGTTTGGGGTCACGAAACAATGAATTAGTTCCCAATCTTCACCAACAAGATATGTTCCATCTTTTTGTTCGTGGAGAGTACCCATGCCTGAAGTTCGAACAGAAAGCGTTCCGTTCTTTAGACCTTCTTCGATCTCGGATGCAAACGGAAGTTGATGTAATATTTCAACATCAACAAATAACTTATCACCTTCGAAAAAAAGATCCTTTCCGACAGCAACGGCTTTACGTAAATCAAACGTCGAAGTTTCCATTTGCTCTCTTGCAATAATCCAGCGATTTTCAGCAATGAAATCTCTTTTAATCCTAGCAACTTCTCGTTCGACAATTGCTCGTGGATAAACTCTACCGTTTTTGTTTGGAACATCTACCGTTAATAGTTCTTGTTTCATAAATTGGTGCCGCAGGAGGGACTCGAACCCCCATGCCCGTGGGCACTAGTTCCTAAGACTAGCGTGTCTGCCTAATTCCACCACAGCGGCGTTAAAATGGTCAGGATGGTGAGATTTGAACTCACGGTCTTATGCTCCCGAAGCATACGCTTTCCCAAGCTAAGCTACACCCTGATATTGGACTGGAACGGACTCGAACCGTTATACCTGCTACTCCTCCGGTTGTTTCACACGGTGCCAACCCACGAGGCTCTAGAAACCATTGTAGGACAATGAAAGCCATTTACATTGCTGGATCGTTATCGTCCGTGGGGTATTGTCACGATCCTTTTTACGGCATACTCAGCCCATAATGTCAAGGATCGACAATCACCGTTGGCGGCGAGTTTGTCTCGGGTATTTGCATCTTGATATACCCTACCCAGTTCATACTGTATTTATTTGTTGATTCGGGGTCTGGATAATTCGGACCCGATAGCAAAATCAAAAGCGTGTCTCCCGGTTGAACATTGGTTTTCGTTACCGTGTTCGTTCCTACATGGAAGGAAACGCTATCAATTTCATTGGTTCCAAGGCTCTTGAAAATCTGAGCGTCAATGTAATCGGTAACCCACTGAGGAGATGCCATCGCTACGGCCAAACAACCACATAGCCCCAACATGTACAGAAGTTTTCTCTTCATGGTCGCCATTATAGCATGAATGACACCACCATGTCAACCGGAAAATGGTACCCCGAGAGGGACTCGAACCCCCAACTAACTGATTAAGAGTCAGCTACTCTGCCAATTGA
>SMYQ01000292.1 GCA_007050885.1 Candidatus Bathyarchaeota archaeon | reverse complement strand
GTTTTGGGTCTTCGTGTTTGCTGAACTGGCAACCATTACCTCGACCTTCCTCATTGCACATCACTTCAAAACCACCTCCCTGGAAGGTGGAATTAAATATCTAATCATTCAGTTTTTTGCTTCCATCTTCGTAATTGTTGGACTTGGACTGATATACCAAGAAGCGCAGGTGTTTGGTTATGCTGGAATCGGGGTCTTTAGCATCGAGTTTCTTCTCACTTCGGGGATACTAACGGGATTTATCGGTAAATTATCACTATTTCTAATCTTCCTTGGATTTCTGGTAAAGGTGCCATCCTTCCCGATTCACACCTGGCTCCCTGATGCTTCCACCGCAGCACCAGCGTCGATCAGTACCCTCCTCCACGCGATGATGATTAAAGTTGCAGGTATGCCTGCGTTCCTGATCCTCCTCTTGTTCTACTCATTTTTCATTAGTGTAACTTTCTGGGTGGTGATCTGCAGCTTGGGTGTTCTCACGATGCTTGTCTGTGTCATTATTGCCTTCGCTCAAGATGATTTGAAGCGACTCCTCGCCTTTGACAGCGTGAGCCAAATGGGTTATGTAATCCTTGGATTAGGCATTGGTGGGTTGGCTATTACCTACTATAGCCTATCAGCTGATTCCCTGTGGCTAGTCGTGGCAGCTGGTGGTATCACTGCCGGACTCTTCCACCTACTGAACCACAGCCTCTTCAAATCAGTCCTTTTCTTCAGTGCTGGGGCAATTGAACACGAAACGGGAACCCGTGACATCAATAAACTGGGCGGATTACTTCAAGCGATGCCCACCACCGGATATGTGATGCTCATTGGATCGCTAGCGATTGCCGGCGTTCCGCTCCTTAACGGCTTTACTAGCAAGTGGATGATCTATAACGCCTGCATCGCCGCTGGACAACCAGCCTTTGCGTTAATAGCGATATTTACATCCGCCTTGACTTTCGCTGTCTTTCTCCGGTTGTTATGCTCCGTATTCCTTGGGCAGGCACCAGGCACCTACGATAAAGTACATCCTGCACCAAAAATCATGGTGGTTCCCTCCCTGATTTTAGCGGCAGGTTGCATCCTATTTGGCTTTCTTCCACAAATCGCCTTAGTCTTGTTGATTTTCCCTGCTACCGTTGTTCTCTTACCCACTGCCATCCCGCCCCCAATGAATCCATTATTCTGGGTATCCCTGGATTTGTTCTTACTAGCCACTTTACTTTTCATCGGTCTGATTGTGGGATATGTTCTTTACAGAATCAAGGGTGGCGCCCAGCCCATAAAAGCGGATGAAAAGACCATGCCCTTTACTGGAGGTGCTCTCAAAGACCCGTATTTGAAGGTCGATGAAGCCCGGCCTGCCTCCACAGTGTTTTCACATCCTTTTAAACCACTACTGAATGGATTTAGACGGACACACACAGGTTTAGTGAACTTCTATATTGTGTGGTTTGTCCTCTTTGCCTTACTACTCCTTTCGTTGCTCTTCGTGGGGTGGATATGATGCAGACAGTATTTGATTATCTGTTCATTATTGCCCTCTATTTCGCGGTGATTGGACTAGCGTTTTTCTTCAGCTGGGGGGCATCATGGGTGTTCAGAAAACTGTCTGCACGGTTGCAAGCCCGAAGAGGCCCCCCCGCATATCAGCCCATTGCAGACATCATCAAGCTCTTCGGGAAGGAACGGTTTACCCCAGCCCTATCGAACAAATTCCTTTACATCCTTTCGCCACTACTTGCATTGAGCGCTATCCTCATTCTGAGTTTCATGATACCTCCAGGAACCCCACTCTGGCCAGGTCCCCTAGCCTTCGATCTTATCGTCATTCTGTACTTTTCAGTCATGTTTTCACTAGCCTTCGTCATTGCTGGATGGGCCTCAGGCTCTACCTGGGGGAAGATTGGGGCAAGTCGCGAAGTGGTGATGATTCTGAGTGTGGAGCTTCCACTAGCCATTGCCCTCCTCATTCCATCGCTAGCCCTTGCCCGTGGAGGTTTCAGCTTCTCGTTGTCCATCACTGATGTTATTTCAGCCCAACAGGGCACCTTCATTTGGATCCTGCCCAACTGGTTCCTATTCCGTTATCCACTTGCAGCCATAGCGCTTTTTTTGACATTACTAACGAAATCATGGATGCGCCCCTTTGGGGACATACCTGAAGCCGAGCAGGAGATCTTTGCAGGATCATTAACGGAGTATGGTGGACCCCTCCTTGGCATCTTTGAACTCGCACGGCTGTTTCGGTTCTATGTCTTTACTGCTCTGTTTGTCGACCTGTATCTGGGTGGAGGTGTTGGCTTCGTCTTCCCCTTTGACCTTCTCATCTTTCTAGCGAAGTGCTTAGTCATCGTTATTCTTATGACGATTGTCCATGTCGCCAGCGCACGGTACCGAATAAGTCACGTGTTCAAATGGTTCCTAACCGTGTGCTTGGCCTTTGCCCTCTTCTCCCTAATTCGCGTGTTGGTGGGATTTTAAAATGGTTAAAATCACAGCGATAAAAGAAGCTTTGAAGGCGTTATTTAAACCAGCCACCACCAAATACCCCCATGGTCCCCCCAGCCACGTGCCTCCAGGGCTTCGAGGGTTGCCCCAATTCAGTGATGAAAACTGCATCGGATGCGGAGCGTGTGTGGTCTGTTGTTCGGCGAATGCGATTTCGATGAAAGATGAGGGCGATACACGGACACTAAGTATCTTTTACCCACGTTGTGTGTTTTGCGGTCGTTGTGAGGATATCTGCCCCGAAGATGGGATTAGCTTAACTGAGCAGTTTGAACTAGCGACAACGGATAAGAAAAATGCAGAAGTGACGATTGTATTCAAATTGGTTCGATGTTCCCAATGTGGAGATGTAATCTCCACACGTAAACACTTGGATAAAATCAAGGAACGAATTATGACCAATGTTGATGCAACAGTTAAGGAAGAAGTGGTTAGAGATCTTCCCAAGTATGAGACCCTTTGTGGTGAATGCCGGAGAAAACTGAGTTATGAGTTGAATACCCACACGCAGAAATACTATGCCCGGAGGTGGGAGTCGTGAACACAATTATTGGTCTTGTTATTCTTATCATTGCGGTCGCGATTATCGAGATTGATGATTTCCGCTTCATCACAGTGCTTCTAGGAATCCTCGGTGGCCTCTTCACTGTGGGCGCTCTTCTCGATGGAGTTTACATCGAAATACTTCCCTTAGCAGTGTACTCCATCGTTCTCCTACCATTAGCCCTGTTCATTATAACTGTGTACACCAAGCCAACCGAAGAGCCCCCATTACTTCAGGGCATACTTTCGAGCGTTGTACTCGTTGTCCTAATCATCATCAGTTATGTTGTCTCACTATTCGTTTTGGGAGTGGCTGGGATTGAATGGTCCCTAATACTAATCGGCATCTTTGGACTAGTGGTGAAGACGGATATACGTAAAACCGTTGCCAGTTTATCACTACTGGTCTATTCTGTACATTTACTTACACCCGGATTCGACATCGTCATCGAAGGTGTGTTGATGTTGACAGCGGGAATACTCGTTCTTGTTCTCTTGATTCTCGGATATCGGTACTTTGTGTTAAGGGGATCAATGTCTACACGAGAGCTTATGGAATTGAAGTTGTAAGGTGGGATAGAAATGAGTGTGATGCGTTGGGCTCGTGGGAAATCCCCTTGGATTGCAGTACTCCATGCTGGTGGGTGTAACAAT
>SMYQ01000299.1 GCA_007050885.1 Candidatus Bathyarchaeota archaeon | reverse complement strand
CGCCCAGAGTCCATGAAATTTGCTTTTCGAAACGTTGTTCATTTGACTTTCGCTCAATGTCTTCGCCTCGCCATCATCATTCTTTTTGCGTGAAGTGAATTGTTTGATTCTTCGGCGTCCCGCATGGATCTTCCTGTATATTGCAAGTAAACTTCGTTTAATGTCGGTTTTGTTAATGAAAGCCTTGTGACAACGTGACCCTTTTTGCGTAGCGCTTCAATTATTAACGGTGCAGTTATTTCTCCATTTTCAGATTTTATCATGTATGATCCATTTTCCTTCTTAACTTCTTTAACATGATTAATTTTCGCTACAAGTTCTGTTATGTCTTCGTCTTCTTTTATGGCGACAGTGATGATGTCACCGCCTAAACTATCCTTTAACTCAGTCGGGGTTCCGACAACTATTATTTTTCCATGGTCAATTATCGCGATACGGTCACAAAGTGCGTCTGCTTCCTCAAGGTAATGGGTTGTCATAAAAAGCGTCATTCCAAACTCTTTCTTCAACATTTTAATGTAATTCCAAGTGGCGGCTCTTGTTTGAACATCTAACCCCAAAGTTGGCTCATCCAAGAAGAGCACTTTTGGCCTGTTTATTAACCCACATGCGAGTTCCAGTCTTCGACGCATGCCACCAGAATATGTTTGAACCTTTTTGTCTTTGAAATCAGTCAACTCTACTAGTTTCAAAAGATCTTCAGCTCGCTTTCTGGAAACAGCGCGGGAAATTCCGTAGAGGTCTGCGCATAAAAGTATGTTTTCATATCCTGTTAGGTCCTCGTCTGCAGTGTACTCTTGCGGCACAACGCCTATGGAGTATCTGACCTCATTATTTTGCTTGGCGAGGTCGTAGCCTAAAATTTCTGCTTTGCCTTCTGTCGGTTTCAAAACGGTTATTAGCATGTTTATGGTTGTAGTTTTTCCTGCTCCATTGGGACCTAGAAAACCGAAAATCTCGCCACTTCTAACGGCAAAATCTATGTGGTCAACTGCTACTAGATTTCCGTTGAAAACTTTTGTTAAGCCTTCAGCTCTAATTGCGTTTTCACTCACGCATATCACCTTTCAGTTTTTTGCATATTTCTTCAAATTTTCTTGAAGCTTCAGTTATAACGCTTAAGGATTCATTTAAGGCTTCCTCAGAGAAGTTTTCCTGAAGAGCGCTACTCAACTTGAAGAATACTATGGCTAACTGCCTCATAGAATTGCGGATTTCAGCGGTCTTTTCAGGTGGTATTTTCGTCAGAAGAGTATCAAAGAAGGGGGTAGGCAGAAAGCCTACTTCTTCCCTGAACTTTTTTCGTATTTTCTGTTGTTCCTCAAGTAGCGTTTTTCCACTTTCAGTTAATTCATAACGTTTCAGCCCGTTTTCCACGGGTAACTCTTTGATATATTGGTTGTCTTGCAGCCAAGATAACAGCGGATAAATGGAACCTGGACTTGGCTTCCAGAGCCCCCCTGTGTGGTTTTCGATGCTCTCCATCAACTCTGAGCCTGACATTGGTTTCTGACTCAGAGCTTCGAGAACGTGGGTGCGTATGAAGCCTTTTGGCACCATTGCGGTGTGGCGCATCCACTTTTTCATTTCGCGGTGGTGCAAGCGATTTTGCATGTTGTTTCCGTGATCGAACATATTTATCACTATTGACCTCAAATGCGATATCAATTGTGATATTTAAACTTAATGCGGAATAAACACAAAAACGATCCCTAGTTTATCAGAGTGCCAACGGTTTCACCATTAACCGCAGCCAAAATATTCTTCGGTTTAAAACCATTCACAACGATCAAATTCATGCGCTCACGTTTCATAATCTTTACTGCTTCAGGATCAATAACTTGGTGTATCCCTGCTGTATGTTTACTCTCAGAAAAAACCATAGCCAAATCATCTAAGGATACGTGATCAAGTTTAACCGCGTCAGCATGCTTCCGAGGGTCTTTATTGTAAACCCCGTCTTGATCTGTACCTTTAACGAGTAAGTCAGCTTTTATACGTTCGGCAACCAAAGCAGCGACCGCGTCCGTGGTAATCCCCGGCTTCAAACCACCCATCACCAGTATCTTCCCTGCATTTAAGCAATCAGCCGCATCGTCAAGAGTCAAAGCCACTTTCATGCAACCTATTTCGCCTATTGTCTTAAGGAAAAGCTGAGCAAAAAGTCGCGAAACAGAAATTGCGATCTCATCCTGAACCCGCTCCTCAAGTCCAAGTTTCCTCGCGATCCCAATAAATTCTCGAGCTAATGCTCCGCCCCCAACAACCACCGCGACCTCGTGCCCCTGCCCTTTCAGGGTCTGTACGATTTCAGCGTATTTGCTCATCAAATCTGTATTCACTGGGGACGCCACAACTGAACCGCCTATCCTCAACACAACGCGCATGTCCCATTCAATCCTTAGCGTATTAATACGCCAAGTTCAATTTAAATTCCTTTAGCAAAAGCAACGCGATATGACTTCTCATAAAGATATTAATTGTAATTGTTTTATGTGCTGCCTAATTTTTTTGAAATCAAACAAAGAATGTTTAAATTTGCTGTTGCATTGATTGATTGAGCAAATTGGGAAACGAAACCAAGAATTTTCACTTCATGGAAATGGATTGGCTAGTTTATTTTCCAAAAGACGGCAATAAAGGAAAATACCTTGGGTACAAGGTGTTGCTCAGAGACAGGAAAAAAGTTATCTCCGAACCTGAGCACATAACTTTGCAAGAAATATTGGAAACCCCAGAATTTGAAAATAAATATCCTCACACAATAGGTTATTACAAAGAAGCATCTGGAGAAGGCGCAGAATTTAAACCAGAATACTTGGAAATAAGACGAGTAAATAGTGTTGAAGAGTTCTGGCTGTTTTTAAACGCCTTAGATATATGAGTATGGAAATTGCAGACTACTCTAAAATCAAAATAGAAATACGCGGGAAACTTTTTAACCATAACTTACACCTTAACAGGTGTTGCTTATTCTTCTTCATCCTCTACAATCTCCATTGGCACTCCGCAACAGACGAGTACTCCAGCACCACCCACAACAACTTCAACCGCGTTGCCGCATATTCTGCAAACATAAATTTCTCCAACATTCGTCATCCTTTCACCTCCAACTGATTTTTGCGAATCATGATTTTCGTGCGCATGTGCAGGCTATTCGCTCTTAATTCTTTTGCCACAGTTATAGCAGAAGACCGCGTTGTTTGGGTTTTTCTCTCCGCAACTAGAACAAGTCACTTGCTCTTTGTGAATGGACTTTTGCATGTTTTCACTTGCAGTTTTAAACGCCGCGTTAATTTCCTTCGAGGCTACTGAGAAAGCTTTCTCTAATTCTTGACCCATTTTGACAAAAGCAGCTTTTAGTTCGTCTGAGGGCCCTGGAGCGTTGTTTTCAACGCCTTTCACGGTTTTGGTGCCACATTTCGGGCAAAAAAGGGCGTCTTCTGGAATTTCTCTACCACAATTTGAACAGTACGCCATAAACAACCCACATACCAAGCAGATACGGTTAGAAAATTTAAACGTTATTCATTCATAGCTCACCAACTTTTGGAGTTTTCATTCACCGCATCGAGCTAAGATTAAGTCTGGGGGTCAATTTTGAAAAAAATTTTAATACCTTTAATTAACGCTTAAGTCATAGTATAGAAAGCTCAACTACAAAGTGGGTATGAGTATGCCAGAGAAGGATAAACAA
>SMYQ01000084.1 GCA_007050885.1 Candidatus Bathyarchaeota archaeon | reverse complement strand
CCTCCGCCACCTGCTGTGTGTATTTGAATTTCATCATTCATTTTCAGATGAAACGTTCCTTTGGATGATATTCTTCGTCTCTTGTTGTTTCTTAGAAGAATAACCTGTGTTTTCTGTCCTTCTTCTCCACCTAAAAGACCCCACGGTCCATGTCTTTCTCTATCTGCCAATACAGTAAAGATTGTAGAATCGGATGTCATTCGGAATGAACGTATAAGTCCTGATCCTCCTCGATACTTACCTGCTCCGGAGCTATCGACACGATATTCATATTTAGTGATCAGTAATGGATTGCTCCTTTCTATCTCCTCTATAGGGGTATTCAAGGTATTTGTCATGTTGCAGTGGATACCATCAATTCCATCCATCCCTTTTCTTCCGCCTAAACCAACCGCGATTGTTTCATAGAATGCCCAGCTTTTTCCATTCTGAAAACCTCCAATCATTACATTGTTCATAGAACCACCTGAAGCTGCAGGTACTTTATTTGGAATTGCCTTAGAGAATGCTTTGTATATGAGGTCGGCATTCCTTTGACTCGTTTCAACATTTCCTCCCCCAACGGGGTGTGGAAATGTGGGGTTTACGATTGTTCCTTCAGGAGCTAATACAGAAATTGGAGCAAAGGCACCGTGATTAGCTGGTATGTCATAACCTATTAGCGTTCTAACTACAAAGTATATTCCAGATAGAGTTACTCCGAAGACTGCATTCAAGGGGCAATCAACCTCTTTGTCTGTTCCTTCATAGTCAATTTCTATTCCTTGACCGAATATGGTTAATTTTGCTCTTAGCATAATATCATGTCCGTCAGGATGCTCAAGATAATCTTGTGCAGTATATGTTCCCATTCTAAGTGAGGATATTCTATGTCTTGTTAGGGATTCTGAATAACGGAAAGATTCAATCGCTGCTTCTTTAAAATTCTCTAATCCGAATTTGGAAATAATTTTTTTAACCCTTTTTATTCCTGTGATGTTGGCTGCGGCTTGTGCCTTTAGATCTCCTACCCTCTCGCGTGGCATACGAGAGTGAGAAGAGAAGTAAGTTAGCAATTCTTTAACAAATTCTCCATCACACATTAGATAATCGGGACCTATGAGCTGACCTTCTTCAAAAAGAGTTGTAGAGTCTATGTTAATGCTTCCAGGAACACTTCCTCCGATATCAGAATGGTGTGCTTTGTTGGCTGTGAATCCCACAAGTTCCTTCTCGTAGTAGATAGGTGCTACGACAGTAACATCATTTAAATGGGTACCTGTTATGTATGGGTTGTTTGCAACAATCATACAGTCTTCCTTGAAGGGATGTCCTTCCTTGTAAGAAGTGTTGATTAGTTTCTTGAGTCCCCATTGGAGGGAACCAAGGTGAACTGGAATATGTTCAGCTTGTGCCAACAATCTTCCTTCGGAATCGAAGATTGCAGCAGAATGATCCATTCTATCTTTAATATTAGGAGAATAGGAGGCATTTCGCAGTGCAATCCCCATCTCTTCACTTGCGTACATCAACGAACTTCTAATTATTTGTCCCGTAATCTTGTTCAAAATGCTCATCTCTTTAGTTCAATACCGTAATCATAAACTTTCCATTTCCATCTCGGATTAACTACTAATGTAGAGTCATATTCTTCAATAATGGATGGACCTTCTCCAATTGTTCCAAGTTTCAGTTCTTCTCTTGAATAAATGGGAACATGAGTTACCATGCCTCTTATCAATGCCTCACGATATTCTGTTGGTATGCTCACTTCTTCGATGATATCTTCTGTTTTTCTTCTAAATAGATCTGAAGTGTTGATGACTGCTTTCACTCTTACATTTACAATCTCCATTTCGTCGTTTGAGGAATACCCGTAAATTTCCTTATGTTTCTCTGAAAAGCGCTTCTTCATATCCACTGATTTTTCATAGGGTATCCTTAATTCAAAGGATTGCCCTTTATACCTAGCGTCTGCATATTCTTTCAATCTGTAACTCTCGAATCCTTCTTTTTTCATAGAATTAATAGCAATTTTCCTTGCTTCGTTAAAGTATGGTTCGAGGACAGAGTTTGTACTAAGTACAGGCAGGGAGAATGTCCGAGTGATATTAGCAACTAGTAAACCATAAGCTGAAAAAATTCCAGCGTGAGTAGGTACGATGATATGATTGATTTCCAGTTCTTCAGCTAGGTCACAGCAGTGAATAGGTCCTGCGCCTCCAAAAGCAATTAATGTATAATCTCTAGGATCCCTACCCCGTTCCACGCTAACAGTCATAATTGCCTTGGACATATTTAGATTCACCAGCTTGATTATCCCTTCAGCTGTATCCTTAAGATTCATTCCTAATCGTTCAGCAATTACTTTGACTGATTGCGCTGCCAGATCTGAATAAATGAGCATTTTACCACCGAGTAGATGGTTTGGGTTGATTCTGCCGAGTATAATGTTTGCATCAGTAACAGTGGGCTTTTTGCCTCCTTTTCTATATGCTGCTGGTCCAGGTTCTGAACCAGCGCTATTAGGTCCAACTCGAAGTTCATCTCCCTCATCAACCCATGCGATGGTTCCCCCTCCAGCACTTACTTCTGACAAATCAATGAACGGATATCGAACGGAATATCCACTTCCCTTTATTGATTGTCCACTGTGTGTTCTTCCGGCTACCTCAAATTCGTAAGATATATCACATTCGCCATCAATAACGGCACCAGCTTTTGCAGTTGTGCCACCCATATCAAAGGTTAAAACTTTTTTTATTGAGAGATTGTTTGCAAGGTTCTGTGAGGCGAGTACTCCTGCAGCCGGTCCGGATTCTATTACTGAAATTGGGAAATTGGACGCATACAATAGGGTATTCATTCCGCCATCTGAGTTCATAGCGTATATCGGTGCTTGGACTCCAGAATTTTCCAGATTTGTTTTAAGATTTCTTAGATATGTTGAGATAAGTGGCGATAGAACTGCGTTCACAACTGTTGTACTCGTTCGTTCATATTCTTTATACTCCCTGTTAACCTCGCTAGAACAGCTTATTGTTCCCCCAAAGTTCTTGTTCAGCAAGATTTCTTTCATTTTCTTTTCGTGACTATCATTTATGTAAGAGTTGAGGAAGGCAATCGCAACTGATTCAAATTTTCTATCTACAATAATTTTTGTTATCTCGTTTGCTTCATGGTCATGAAGGGGGTCTATTTCTTTTCCATCTGCTTGGATTCTTCCATGGACTGTAAACCTGTTTTTTCTTTGCACCAGAGGTTGCGGTCTGTTCGTATAGAGGTTATAAAGTTCTGGTCTTCGTTGTCTACCTATTTCCAGTACATCCCTAAAACCATGATTAGTAATTAAGGCTGTTCGAGCAAGTCTAGTCTGTGTGAGCAGGGCATTAGTTGCAATAGTCGTTGCGTGATTTATGAGTGCTATTTGTTCTGGGTCTTTGCATAGATCACAAAGTGCATTTACAATAGCCCTTTCTGGGTTTTTTGTTGTCGTGGGTACCTTTACAATATTTGATTCTCTAGTTATTTTGTCGTAAAGAATTAGATCGGTGAATGTTCCTCCAACATCAATTCCGATCTTGAACCTTTCCACTTTGCTTTGCTCCTTTACCATAAATTTCAATTACGAATTAATTCGTGGGACGTATGGTTGATTTTTACCTATTTTTAGAGTATACCGATTCCATTTAAGAGGTGCGCTAAATCGAAGAGATAATGGTA
>SMYQ01000028.1 GCA_007050885.1 Candidatus Bathyarchaeota archaeon | reverse complement strand
AAATATGGAAACGTATATCAGTGCAGGACTAAAATATGGAAAGTATCCAACTCAGTGTAACAATTAGGTATTGACATCTTTGTATCTCGTATGAGACAGGAGTACTACAAGTATGCGATTATTCTTAAGTAGATGAAATTATTCTTTCCGTAGTGCTGACTAAAATGAACATCAAAAAACATTATAATCCTCATCAAATTATTACAGAAGAAATCAACATATCACTGATTCATCTACTCCCTTACACTCAAGGTCGAAAATTGAAATGTATCGTTTTGAGCGCATCATAGCTCAAGCTTAAGAATGATACTTTAAATTCGCCTTTCTCTCTGCATTATAATCAATTTTTTTCTCTATCTATACTCATGTACGGCATCACATTCTTCCTCAAGAAACGAAACGAAGGTGCCTTAGAAGCTCTAGATTATGTGAAATCCTTCACTCAAAACCTAGAGGGTGGCCCAAGATTGAAAAGTAAAATCTTGAAAGAGTTGAATTTGCTTTCAAAATTTCTCCTAACAAGATCAAGGACAGAATATGAAGAAAGAATACATAGATACAATATGATTGACGGTAAATGATTACTTAAAATCAGAAATTCACGTTAATCGTGTTAGCTTGTGCTTGTAGAAATCACTAATTATGTAGTAATGTAAAAAAGCATGTAATCTCTCTATAAACAAAGAGAGAATCATTAGTGAAGTAAGGAAATTTTTCATGATGTATCATGACCCCTAACTATCTTAAGTTGTGTCAGAGTGGAGAATTGAAAAATAGAATTC
Organism: Candidatus Bathyarchaeota archaeon; assembly: GCA_007050885.1. Next base: position 2,941 of record SMYQ01000028.1, on the reverse strand, counting down.
AAAAGTTCTATGGTATTCTTGAGAGTTGTGAGCTCTGCCCTAGAAAATGTAGAGTAAATCGGCTAAAAGATGAAAAAGGTTATTGTAGATCAGGTAAAGAATTAACTGTATCAAGTTATGGGCCTCACTTCGGTGAAGAAGATCCTCTGGTAGGTAAAAGTGGATCTGGAACTATATTTCTGTCAAGTTGTAACCTCTTATGTGTCTATTGTCAGAACTATGATATTAGTCATGAAGGATATGGCAAACATGTAAGTGAGGAAGAAGTAGCAGATTTTATGATCGATTTGCAGAGTCGTGGTTGCCATAATATAAATTTCGTCACACCGACACACTTTGCTTCTCAACTTCTGAAATCGATAGGTTTCGCTATTCCAAAAGGATTACAATTGCCGATCATTTGGAACTGTGGGGGTTATGAAAATGTTGAGGTAATAAAATTGCTGGATGGGATAGTCGATATCTACATGCCGGACATGAAGTATGGTTCAGAAGAATCTGCAGGTAAATATTCTGATGCTACTGATTATTTTGAAAGCTGCAGAGAATCCGTAAAAGAGATGCACAGACAAGTAGGTGATCTACATCTTGAAAATGGAATTGCGACAAGAGGATTATTAGTAAGACATTTGGTTCTACCAAATGATGTTGCAAATAGTAGAGCGATCTTGGAATTCATTGCAGAGGAGATCTCGAAAGATACGTATGTCAACATTATGGATCAATACAGACCCATGTTCAAAGCTTCAAACTATAAAGAAATAGCACGACACCCAACAATTAAAGAATACAGAGAAGTCGTAAAAATTGCTGAGAACCTAGGAATAGTTAAAGGCGAAACTTACAGACACGGTTTATAGTGTCTGTGTTATGTTCTCGTTGATTTGAATAGAATTCAGAAAGCGCAAGTATTTATCAATGTGACAAATCATAACAGAGAAAACAGGACGCTGTATGAAAGTCTCTGACGGATGTTAGGAGAATATATTCAATTGAATAATCAAGAACTTGAAGAAAATATTCAGAAAATGATTAAAGATGAAAAGGAAACTGTGGACCACTTAGGGAAGACCATAAAAAAAATGAAAAATAATGTGATAAAAATCTTAATGCAGATTATGTTGATCGACTCTCTAAAGCACGGAAAAATACTGGAGATAATTTTGAGCATTCTAAAAACTCCAACACTAGAAGGCAGCGAGATTGGCGAAGTAGCCCAGAATCTTAAGGAACATGTCGAAGAGGAGAAGATAATGATGGAAAACTTTGAAAATCTAGTCGATAAAGTTGAAGATCAAAGAGTAAGATTCCTTTTAGAGAACATTATTACAGACGAGAAACGACATCACAACATTGTAGAAAGAATAGCTGAATTAGTTGTTGACTCTGAAACTTCAGATGACGCATGGTGGGATTTTCTATACAGATATAGTCGTCTAACTAAATGATTTCTTCACTAACTGGACGATAATTTATGCTAAAAATTTTTAAAAAATTGCTTTCTCCATTTGCAATAATCTGTCTTATCCAATTTTTTGCAGTAGGATCTTTCTCTCTTGTCTCACCAATTCTATCTATGTATGCAAAAGATTTCATTAATGCAACAATTATTCAGATAGGAATAATAACCTCTATTTTTTTTATTGCGTCAAGTTCAATCAAGTTACCGCTTGGGATCTTGGGTGGCGGAAGAAGAACTCCACTCTTATTTTCAATAAGTCTCTTTCTTCTGATGGTCGTTCCTTTCACATATGTACTTGTAAATTCTTGGATAGGATTAGCTGTAATACGTCTCATTCATGGAATTGCTTTCGCATTAGTAATCACTATAAGTTTCATCTTAATTCCTTTGACCGTTCGTGAGCATCTCAGACATCAGGCTATCGCTTCATCTTCGGTTCTGGCAGGGGTAGGTCTTCTAACAGGTTCAGGTGTTGGCACTCTAATTGTTGCGTTAGGAGATCTAAGATATGTTTTTTATCTGGCTTCAATTATTGGTGTGCCTGGTTTTATTCTGGGATCTGTTTTCTCATACAGGTTATACTCGATAGAGAGAAAATGGATTCTCTTATTTGATAAAAGCAAAGGACTTGATTTACGTAAAAAGCTTGTTTCGGTTATCTCAAATAAACCATTTTTAGTTTCTTTTTTTGTATGTTTTTCCTATTTTTTTGTTTTAGGCACTGTTCTTGCTTATGCTCCATTACATGTAAGGTATGGCTTAGGTCTACCCTATTATATTGTCACGGCTATGTTTTTTGGATTATATATTTCCACTACAGTTACTCGATTATCGCTTGGGAGATTGATATCAAATAGAATCATGAGCAAAGGGTCTCTTGTTTTGCTCGGTGCGTTATTATCAATTATTCTAATTACAGTAGCTGTCTCGTCAAATTATTCATATCTATTCATTTTAGGTATAATCTTGTTTGGTATTTGTCAAGGAATAATATTGCCTGTTGGAGCTATGATAGTCTCGGAATCAGTTCGTCCTACTGAACATGTACTTGCAAACTCTTTCTATTTAGTAGCTTGGGATATTGGTTTTGCCCTTGGTCCTGTATTGACCTCCACTATCGCCAATACCTTAGGAATATTAACTGCCTTGGGTGTCTCTACATTATTGCCAGCTATATCGGTTATATTGATTCTTCTTACTAAACGTGCATTGAAGTAAGCTATAGAATTTTTTGGGTAACCAGCAAATTGAAGCATCTAAATAATCAAACATAATCTTATTTTAACCAAGACCAACACTAGATGTGTATGACTCTATCGTACAGGTGGAATAACTTTTCAAATAGTTAAGAATGAATCCAAAAAAAAATTTAAAACAAAACTCGTCACATTCTTAGTGCTGACTACAGCACTAAGTTCAATATTTTATTTTTTAATCATAACAAGTGGAACAATCTATGCTGCTGATATGTTCTATGTT